>CALZJC010000001.1 GCA_945787525.1 Thermoanaerobaculia bacterium
GTAGTTGTAGCCGTCGCGAACCGCGCGGGTGGTCATCGAGCCCACGTCCGAGCCGGCCTCCGGCTCGGTCATGGCGAAGGCGGCCATCGCCTCGCCGCTGGCGACCGCGGGCAGCCAGCGTCGACGGACCTCCTCGCTGCCGGCCAGCGCCAGCGGCATCGCGCCGAGGCACTGCAGGGCGAACACGGCGTCGGCCAGCGGTGAGGCGGCAGCCAGCGCCTCGCGGATCAGGCAGCAGGCGCGCAGGTCGATCTTCTCGGTAGCGCCGCCGTGCTCGGCGGGCACCGCGTAGCGGCTCCAGCCGGCCTCGCCCAGCAGGGCCAGGATCTCGCGCGCCTGCCGGCGGGCCGACCCGTCGTCCTCGGGCGGGGCCAGCCGGCGCAGGCGCTCGGCGGCGAAGCCGTCGACCTCGCCGGCGAGAGAGCGGTGCGGCCCGTCGAGAAAGGCGCGGATGGTGGCGACGTCGGTCATCGGTCGCTCAGGCGAAGTTCGGCCGGCGTTTCTCGGAGAACGCCTCGTAGGCCTCGCGAAAGTCCGAGTGCTCCATGCAGGCCGCCTGGATCTCGACCTCCGCGGCCAGCGCCGACTCCATGTCCATGGCCGCCTCGCGCAGCACCAGCTTCTTGGTGATCTCGAGCCCGAAGGCGGGCCCCCGGGCCAGCCGCTCGGCCCAACCGCGGGCCTCGGCGGCCAGCTGCCCGCCGGCCACGACGCGGTTGTAGAGGCCGATGCGCCAGGCTTCTTGCGCGTCGATGAAGTCGCCGGTCATCAGCAGCTCCATCGCCCGGCCCATGCCGACGATCTTGGGCAGCAGCCACGAGGCGCCCATGTCGGCGCCCGACAGGCCGACCTTGGTGAACAGAAACGCGATCTTCGCCTCCTCGGCGGCGATGCGCACGTCGCAGGCCGAGGCGATCACCGCGCCGGCGCCGGCGACGGTGCCGTTCAGCGCGCCGACGATGGGCCGTCGGCAGCGCAGCATCGCCAGGATCAGCGCGCCGGTGTCGCGGGTGAACTCGAGCAGGCCGCGGTAGTCGCGCTCGAAGAGCGCGCCGATGATGTCCTCGACGTCGCCGCCCGAGCAGAACGCCTTGCCGGCGCCGGTCAGGAGGATCGTGCGCACCCCCGGCTCGGTGTCGAGGGCCAAGAAGGTCTCGCGCAGCTCGCGGTAGACCTCGAAGGTCAGCGCGTTGAGCCGCTCGGGCCGGTCGAGGGTGATGGTGGCGACGCCGGTGGCGGTGTCCAGGTCGTACTGGAAGCTCTTGGGGTCCAGGGGCATTGTCGGAGTCTCCCGTGGCAAACCGGGCTGCTAACCGGGCTGGGGCAGCGCGGCGGTGCCCTCGATCTCGACCTTGGCGCCCGGCTCGAGCAGGGCCTTGACCTCGACCAGCGCCATCGCCGGATAGTGACGGCCCATGATCCCACGGTAGGCGGCGCCGACTTCGTCGAGCGCCGCCAGGTACTCCAGCCGATCGACGACGTAGATGGTCAGCCGCGCCAGGTGCTGCGGGCTGCCGCCGGCCTCTCGCACCACGCTGACGACGTTGGCCAGGGCGCCGGCGAACTGCTCGACGAAGCCGTCGCCGACCAGCCGCTGCTCCTCGTTCCAGCCGACCTGCCCGGCAATGAACAGCAGCTGCGCGCCGGGAGGCGCCAGCATGCCGTTCGAGTAGCCGCGCGGCGCGCCGAGCTCGGCGGGGTTGATCGGCCTCACGACTGCACCCCGCCGCCGTCGATCACCACCGCCTGGCCGTTCATGCCCCTGGCGCCCGGGTCGCACAGGTTGACCACCACCAGGGCGATCTCCTCCGGCTCCATGAGCCGGTTCTGCGGGCTGGTGCGGCGCATCGTCTCGCGCACGCTCTCGGGATCGGCGCCGGTCTTTTCCACGATACGTTCCACCGAGCGGTCGGTCATCGGCGTGTTGACGTAGCCCGGGCAGACCGCGTTGACGGTGACGCCGCTGGTTGCGACCTCCGCCGCCACGGAACGGGTGAAGCCGATCACCGCGTGCTTGGACGCCGAGTAGGCCGAGATGTACGGCCCGCCGGTCTTGCCGGCGATCGAGGCGATGTTGACCACCCGGCCCCAGCCGCGCTCGACCATGCCGGGCAGCAAGGCCTTGGTGCACAGAAAGACGCCGGTGGCGTTGACCGCCAGGGTGCGGTTCCAGGTCTCGAGCGTCAACGACTTGAGCGGCGCCGAGGTGACGGTGCCGGCGTTGTTGATCAGGATGTCGACCTGGCCGAGGTGCTCGGTGGCGGTCTCGGCCAGGCCGGAGACCTGCGTCGGGTCGGTGACGTCGCAGGGCACCGCCCAGGCGGCGTGGCCGCGGCTGCGCAACTGCTCGGCAACGGCGTCGATCTCGGACTCGCTGCGGGCGCTGACCACCACCGAGACGCCCTCTTCGGCGAGGCTGCCGGCCACCGCGGCGCCGATGCCGCGGCCGCCGCCGGTGATCACCGCCGTCTTGCCTTCGAGCTTCATGCCGTTGTCCTCTGGTGGTCGCCGTCCGGTGCGGCTTCGATCTCCGCCAGGACCGCCTCTTCTAGTATGGCGCCCAGCTCGCTGACGGTCGCCGCTCCCTCCGCGGAGCTGGCGGCTGCCGGATCGCCGAAGTAGGCCTGAGGCCCGCCCGCCTCGGCGAAGGTGCGGCGGCCTTCCCGGATCGCGGCGGACAGCGAAGACGGGTTGGGCTCCAGGGTCCGGCTCACCTCGCTACGCACCAGCTGCGGTCGCTCGGCCAGAACCACCGAGCCCTCGAACCGGCCGGCGTGGCAGGCGCCCGAGCGGAACTCCTCACCCAGCCGGGGGGCCAGGGAGCCGCTGCTGAGCACCGGGAAGGCGATGCGGATCGAGCCGGAGTCGCGCAGGGTCGCGACGGCCTGCCGGACCGCGCCCAGGTGCGCCGGGTCCAGGTGGGCGTTGGCGATGGCCAGCACCGGCACACCCCAGCCAGCGACCGTCGAGCCGATGTCCTCGATCAGCGCCGTGGTGGTCTCGGGGCGCAGCGAAACGGTGCCCGGGAAGCCGGCCGCGAAGGGCGCCGCCGAGTAGTCGATAGCCGGCAACCGCAGGGTCGTCCAGCCCCTGACCGCCAGCCGCCTCGCCGCCTCGCCGGCCATGGCGCCGGCGATGATGCCGTCGGTGGACAGGGGCAGATGGGGCCCGTGCGCCTCGACCGCGCCGAGCGGCAGGATCGCCACCGAGCGCGAGCGGTCCAGCGCCTCGACCTCGGTCCAGGTCATCTCGGAGAGCTTCAACAGGCTCTCGCGGGCCATCTGGTGGGCCTCCTCCCAGGTGATGGGCATGGCGCCGCAGGATAGCACCGGGTAGCATCGATCGATGCCCTTCTCAGAAGCCAGCGACAAGCCGATCACCTACGCCGGCTACCTCAGGATCGATGAGCTCCTCCGCCTGCAGCAGCCGCTGTCGGACGATCCCGAGCACGACGAGATGCTGTTCATCATCATCCACCAGGTCTACGAGCTGTGGTTCAAGCAGATCGTGCACGAGATGCGGAAGCTGCAGGAGGAGCTGGTGGCCGGCAACACGACCTCGGTGCTGGCCACCTTGAAGCGCATCCTGACCATCCTCAAGATCCTGGTCGCCCAGGTGGACGTGCTCGAGACGATGACGCCGATGTCGTTCAACGCCTTCCGTGAACGGCTGGAGTCGGCCAGCGGCTTCCAGTCGGCCCAGTTCCGCGAGGTGGAGTTCCTGCTCGGGCACAAGGACCCGAAGAGTCTGCGGAACCATCCGCCGGACAGCCCCGGCCGGCGGCGGTTGGAGGTCCTGTTGACGCGACCGGCGCTGCAGGACTCGTTGCTGCGCTATCTCGCCGGGGCCGGCTACCAGGTGCCCGCCGACCTGCTCGATCGTGACGTCAGCCGGCCGTACTCGGCGTCGCGCGAGCTGCAGCTCGTGCTGCTGGATCTCTACCGGCAGGATCCGCTGCGGCAGATGGTCTGTGAACGCCTGGTGGACCTCGACGAAGGTTTCCAGGAGTGGCGCTACCGGCACGTCAAGATGGTCGAGCGCACCATCGGCGACAAGACGGGTACCGGCGGCTCCTCGGGCGCGGCCTATCTCAGGTCGACCCTCCACCGCCCGTTCTTTCCCGACCTCTGGGCGATCCGGGGCGAGCTCTAGCAGGCTAGTTCAGCCAGCCAGACCGACGCCCGGCAGCCAGCATGCCCTTCACCTGCGAAGATCTCACCGCCAGCCCCAACCCGCTGGCCGACCACTATCGCCGGTTTCGGGTCGCCGACCGGCTGCTCCTCACCGGTCACTCGCACCAGGCCTGGCCGGATCGGGCGTTGGCGGGTCAGACGCGGGCCTGGGAGGACGCCGCCGAGCTGGTGGACGCCAAGTGGGAGCGGGCGTTCGAGCGCGCCGAGCGTGTGCGCGACGGGCTCCGCCGGCTGATGGGCGACCCCGACGGGCGCTACTCGCTGGCCGGCAACACGCACGATCTGCTGGTGCGCTTCCTCTCCGCCCTGCCGCTGGGCGAGCGGCCGAAGCTGGTCAGCACGGACGGCGAGTTCCACTCGCTGCGCCGCCAGCTCGACCGGCTCGAGGAGGAGGGCATCGAAGTCACCCGGGTCGCCGCCAGGCCGGCCGAATCGGTGGGGGAGCGGCTCGCCGCGGCGGTCGACGACCGCACCGCGGCGGCGTTCGTCTCTACCGTCTTCTTCATCACCGCCGAGATCGCCGGCGGTCTCGACCGGTTGGCGGAGGCCTGCCGCCGGCACGGCGCGCCGCTGCTGCTGGACACCTACCACCACCTGAACGTGGTGCCGTTCTCGCTGCGCCAGGCCGGTCTCGAGGATGCCTTTGCCGTGGGTGGCGGCTACAAGTACCTGCAGCTCGGTGAGGGCAACTGTTTTCTGCGCTACCCCCCCGACTGCGCCCTGCGGCCGGTGGCCACCGGCTGGTTCGCCGAGTTCGGAGAGCTGCGGCGGCCACCGGATGGCGGCGTTGCCTACAACGCCGGAGACGACCGGTTTGCCGGCGCCACCTACGATCCCACCAGCCACTACCGGGCCGCCGAGGTGTTCGACTTCTTCGCCGAGCACCGCCTCGAGCCGGCGCTGCTGCGCCGGGTTAGCCAGCACCAGGTCGGCCGGCTGCGGCGGCTGTTCGATGATCTCGACATCGATCCGCAGCTCATCGACCGCGACCGTCACGCGCCGCTCGAACGGCTGGGCGGTTTCCTGGCGCTACGGGCGCCGGGCGCCGCCGAGCTGCAGGCAGGACTAACCGCCGCCGGCGTCGCCACGGACTTCCGCGGCGGGGTGCTGCGTTTCGGCCCGGCTCCCTACCTGAGCGATCGTCAGCTGGAGGAGAGCATGAGGCTGCTGGGCGAGGTCGCCCGGTCGCCAGCCATGGAGGCGTCCTGACCACCATGCCCAGCGTCTATCAGCTGAAGCCCGCGTTCCAGGCCCTGCTGCGGCCAATGATCGGCGGCCTGGTGCGCCTCGGCGTCACGGCGAACATGGTCACGGTCTCGGCGCTGCTGCTCTCGCTGGCGGTGGGCGGGACCATCGCCGTCCAGCCGGCGGCCCGATGGCCGCTGTTGCTGCTGCCCGCGACGCTGCTCGTGCGCATGGCTCTCAACGCCATCGATGGCATGATGGCCCGCGAGCACGATCAGAAGTCGCGTCTCGGCGCCATCCTCAACGAGTTGGGCGACGTGGTCTCGGATGCGGCGCTCTACCTGCCCCTCGGCCTCGTGCCCGGATTGGAGCCGTGGCTCATCGTGCCGGCCGTGGTTCTGGCGGTGGTCAGCGAGATGACCGGCGTCGTGGCGATCCAGATCGGCGCCGAGCGGCGCTATGACGGTCCCATGGGCAAGAGCGATCGAGCTTTCGTCTTCGGCCTCGTTGGACTGCTTCTTGGCCTGGGCGTGCCGACGGGTCGCTGGTTGGACGCGGTGCTGGCGGTGGTGCTGTTGCTGCTCGTCCTGACCGTCGGCAACCGGGCGCGGCGCGCCCTCGCGGAGGCCGCCGAGTGATCGGAAGCCTGAAGCCGCCCGTCGTCTGGGCCCTCGGCGCCATCTTCGGCGTGCTGCTGCTGGCGACGGTCGTCGTCGCGATCCTCAAGTGGCGCCGGCCCGGCAAGGCCAGCGACGAGCTCGGCGTGCGCATCCGCTCCTGGTGGGTGATGGCCACGGTGTTCACGCTGGCCCTGGTCCTGAGCCGCAGAACCTCGCTGGTCTTCTTCGCCTTCCTGAGCTTTCTGGCTCTCAAGGAGTACCTGTCGCTGATCCCGACCCGGCGGGCGGACCGGCGCGTCCTCCTGTGGGCCTACCTGGCGATCCCGCTCCAGTACTGGTGGATCGCCACCGACTGGTACGGCATGTTCATCATCTTCATCCCGGTCTACATGTTTCTGCTCTTGCCGCTGCAGATGGTGCTGGTCGGCGATACGCGGGGCTTCTTGAAGGCGGTGGGCACGCTGCACTGGGGGCTGATGGTGACTGTCTTCGCGATCAGCCACGTCGCCTGTCTCCTCGCCCTGCCGGAAGGCACCAACCCGGTAGGCGGCGGTCCGGCGCTGGTGCTGTTCCTGGTGCTGCTGACCGAGTTCAACGACGTGGCCCAGTTCATCTGGGGCAAGCTGCTCGGCAAGCGCGCGGCGGTGCCCACCGTGAGCCCCAACAAGACGGTGGCCGGCTTCGTCGGTGGGGCGCTGACCACGGTCGGACTGGCGCTTCTCATGGCGCCGTGGCTGACGCCGTTCAGCCGCCGCGAGGCGGTGGTGGTGGGCCTGATCCTGGGCGTGGGGGGCTTTATCGGTGACGTGATCATCTCGGCGGTCAAGCGGGATCTGGGGGTCAAGGACAGCGGCGCCATGCTGCCCGGTCACGGCGGGGTGCTGGACCGGATCGACAGCCTGACCTTCACCGCACCGCTGTTTTTTCACTACGTGCGCTACTTCCACTAGGCGGACTGCCAGAGACTCCTTGCCGTGGCGGCGTTTCTCAAGCACCTGTTCTTCTGGCTGGTGGTGCGGCCGATCGTGCTGGTGCTGCTGGGCCTCAACGTGCGCCGGCGCGAGCTCCTGCCCACCGACGGCCCGGCGATCCTGGTGGCCAATCACAACAGCCACCTCGACACGCTGGTCCTGATGGCGCTGCTGCCGGCCGGGCTGCTGCCGCGCGTGCGTCCGGTGGCGGCGGCCGACTACTTCCTGCGCAATCGCCTGATGGCCTGGTTCTCGCTGCGGGTCATCGGCATCCTGCCGGTGAGCCGCCAGGGCAGAAAGCCGGGCACCGACCCCCTGGCGGAGGCGGACGCCGCTCTGGACCGGCGGGAAGTGGTTATCCTCTTCCCCGAGGGCACCCGCGGCGAGCCCGAGTCGCTGGCCCATCTCAAGAGCGGCGTGGCGCACCTGGCGTTGGCGCATCCCGAAGCGCCACTGCTGCCGGTCTTCCTGCACGGACTGGGCAAGTCTCTGCCCAAGGGCGCCTTCCTGCCGGTGCCGTTCTTCTGCGACGTGTTCGTCGGCGAGCCGCTCTACGGTGGTGAGGAGCGTTGGGCAGGCGACGCCCATCGGCTGCTCGATGGCCTGAACGGCAGCCTCAAGGAGCTGGCCTCCGAAGGGAGCTTTCCCGAGTGGACTTAGGCTCCGGGGACCGGCGCCGGGGAATCGAAGCGCTGGTGTTGCCGATCGTGGCCCTCTGGGGCTTTGCCGAGGCGACGCTGTTCTTCGTCGTGCCGGACGTGGCGATCAGCTTTCTGGCGCTGCGTTGCCGCAAGATCGCTCTGTTCGCCTGCCTTTGGGCCTTCGCGGGAGCGCTCGCCGGCGGCGCGGTGATGTACTCCTGGGGCCGCGGGGCTTCGGCCATGGCCGAGGCGGTCCTGGAGAAGGTGCCGGGAGTGAATCGAGCGATGGTCGTGCGCGTTCGCGGCGAGCTCGAGGAGACGGGCGCCGGGGCGGTGGCCCTGGGGCCGCTCAGGACCACTCCGTACAAGATCTATGCAGTCGAGGCGGGATCGCTGGGTACCTCGCCGCTGGCGGTACTCGCGGCCAGTGTACCGAGCCGCCTCCTCAGGTTTCTGCTGACCGCGCTGATCATCAACTGGCTGGCGCGACACCCCTTGAAACGATGGTCGCTCGATCGCCAGCGGTTGGCGGTGGGCCTTTTCTGGGTGGCGATCTACGTCGTCTTGACGCTGCGCACTCCGAGCTAGCCTGACCTTCTCACCAATCGTCTACGAAACGCCGCATCTTCCTGAATCTGCAGCGTTACGCTCTTGTCGGGCATCCTCAGCGTGCTTCGAGCACGCTTGCGGTGCCCTCGGTCGCAAGCCTCGCATCTTCAGGCAGCTGCGACGTTTCGCTACAACGATCGGTGAGAAGGTCAGGCTAGAATCGGTCGGTCATCAGCAGCAAAGACACAGAGCTTCTGCGGCGCTTTGAGCCGGTTCTGGCGTTCGCCGGCAAGGAGCGCTTTCACCCGCTCGCCATCGAGGCCTACCTCGCCTGCTGCGATCTTTTCGAGCGCCTGAGCGGCTGGCAGCGCTGGCTTGGGCGATCCCGCAAGGTCACCGCGGAGTGGGACGAGCGGGCCGACTCTGCGGTGGCGGTGGGTACCGGTGGGAGGGGGGCTCGGCGCGCCGCGGTGCTCAGCAGCTTCGATGCGCGACACTTTCTGAGGTTCCTGGACCCCGCGGCGAGAAGGGCACAGAAGGTCGGACGGGAGGGCGAGAGCGCCGGGCCTCCGTGGTTTGGCTTTGTCGCCATGGCGGCGCTTCTCGGTCTTGGCTGTTGGTTGGCGTACAGTCACTCATGGATCTGGCCGGGGCGCGTGCTGCTTGTCCTCCTGGCTCTGGTTCTGGGGGCCATGCTCTTCGGCTGGCTGGAGCAGCGATTCGACGCCGACCGGGCGATGGCCGTTTTCATGGTGCTGCTGGCGACCACCGTCCTGGTGGTCGTTGCGTGGAGTTGGAGCGAGCAGGCCTGGTGGCGCTGGTGGGCGGCGTTGGTCGGTGGCGTCCTGGTCGCGGGCGGCATCCAGATCTGGGGGCGGGTCTTTCTCTCCTCGCGTGCCGCTGTGGGGTTGAACAGGCTCTCGGCGGCGCCGGTCATTCTGTCGGTGATCTGGCTGCTCCTCTCGATATGGCTGGGAGTGGTCCCGGTGGCGCTGCTCTGTGGATCGTTGGCGATCGTAATGCTGTTGGTCCTGAGCGACGATCTCGCGGCGGCCTATATGGCCGTCTTCTCCCCATTGCGCCGTGAGGCGAGCGCCCAGGCTGTGGTCAATGAGAGACGGCTGAGGGAGGCCGGCGAGAAACAGGTCTTCCCCTACTACGGCCGCGTGTGGAGGGATCCCGACGGCCGGCGAGTGGCTCTCCAGTACTTCTACTTCTACGCCTTCAACGACTGGCGTGGCCAGGGAGGGCTCAACTTCCATGAGGCCGACTGGGAGTGGGCGACGCTGTTCCTGCGGCGGCAAGACGACGGGTATGTGCCCCACGAGGTGGCGCTCTCCCAGCATCATTCGATCGGCCGACGGTTCTGGGACGAGGTGGAGAAGGCCGGCCCCGGGCGCGAGCATCCGGTGATCTACGTCGCGGTGGGGTCCCACGCCAACTACTTCGAGCCCGGCAAGGTCGGCCTGGCGGATCTGGTTCGCGAGTCGTGGCTCAAGAGGGTCCTGAAGTTCGTCCTCGAATCCCGGCGCAGAAGCCGGCAGGCTGCGGACGAAGGGGTGGCGATATCCCAGAGCTGGATGGACCGCAGAGCGCCACAGCGATCCGAGGACCTGACGACTGCGGACGACCCCGATGGCAAGGGCTTGGTGATCGGCCCCGCAATGCCGCAAAGCGGCCCGCCGGATCAACGGCCAGCCGAGTGGACCGCGGCGATACTGGATGGCGGCCAGAGCTGGATCGACTACCAGGGACTCTGGGGTCTACGCTCCCTGCTGCGCAACGAGTCCGGGCCGCCGGGGCCGCAGTGGGAGCGGGAGGAGAACCTGTTGCGGAGCGAGCGAGAGAGCGGACGTCGTCGGCTCGCCTGGGAAAACCCGCTGGCCCCCCAATAGAATCAGTCGGGGCGGACAGAGACGCTCCAGCTCACCATCGGAATCTCGAGAAGCTCGGCGAAGGAGGCATGGGTTGCGTTCAGTAGCTGTCCTCGGTGCGGGAATCCAGGGAACGTGCGTGGCGCTCGCCCTGCGTGCCGCGGGTTGGCGAGTGTCGTTGATCGATCAGGCTCCCGCCGTGATGCGCCGAGCGAGCTTGAGGAACGAAGGCAAGATCCACCTGGGTTTCACCTACGCAAAGGACTCGAGCCTGAGCACCGGCCGCCTGATGCTGCGTTCGGCGCTGAGCTTCGCGCCGCTGATCGACCGGTGGATCCCCGACGGCCTCGACTGGGAGCGAATCCGTGCGCGACCCTTCACCTATCTGCTCATGCGTGACTCGGCGCTCGAGCCCGAGGCGCTCTACTCCTACTACGAGCGGCTGGAGCTCGAATACCGTGCGCTTCGCGAGCCTTGGCAGCACTACCTTGATACGCGTCCGGACAGCCTGTGGAGTAAGGCGCCGCTGCCGCCGGAGGTTTCGCGGGCCGCCGTGGCAGCGGCCGTCGAGACCGCCGAGATGCCGCTCGACCTCGTCGAGCTGCGCCGCCAGCTGGCGCGAGCGGTTGGAGAGTCCGCGGTCAGCTGTCAGTTCGGGCGCCGGGTGGAGGCGGTGCGGCGTCGCGCCCACGGCTTCTCGGTTGCCGGCGTCGAAGGCGGCGGCGAGAGCTGGCGGCTGGCGGCCGACGCCGTGGTCAACTGTCTGTGGGAGGGGCGGCTCAAGATCGACGCCGAAATGGGGATGGCACCGCAACAGCCCTGGACCTACCGGCTCAAGTACCGCGTCCTCGGCCGGCTGCCGCGAGCGCTTGCAGATCTGCCCTCCCTGACCCTCGTCCTGGGCTCCTACGGCGACATCGTGCCCCTTTCAGGAGGCTCCTACATCTCCTGGTACCCGGAGTGCCGGCGCGGGTGGTCGAACGACCTGGAGGTCCCGCAATCATGGCATCGGGCCTGTGCAGGGGAGGTCGATCCCACCGAGGCGCGCGAGGTCTCGAGCCGGGTCTACGAGGCGCTCGAGCCGATCACTCCGGGGATCGCGGCGACCTCGACCGTGGCGGTCGATGCCGGCATCGTGGTGGCCTGGGGCGATACCGACATCGATCACCCCGACAGCGGCTTCCACCAGAGGTCCGCGGTCGGGGTCGCAGCCGATGATGGCTACTTTTCCATCGACACCGGAAAGCTCAGCTGCGGGCCTCTTTTTGCAGCCGAGCTGGCGGCCAGGATCTAGCTGTGCCGGTACCTCCGGCCCCGCTGGTCACCGTCGGCATTCCGCTCTATCGAGCCCGGCCGTTCGTCGACCGGATCGTCCGCAACATCGAGGAGATCGGCTATCCGGCGGTCGAGTTCATTCTGGCCGACCAGCATGGGCTGGATGATGCGCTCGAGGTCCTGCAGGAGCGTCTTGGGGATCGACCCGGAGTCAGGTTTATCGCCACACGAGACGAGCTGACCTGGTTCGACAACTACAGCTTTCTGTTTCGGCAAGCCTCGGGCACCTACTTCCGGCTCCTGTCCCAGGACGACCGGATTCTGCCGGGATCGATCTCCCACGCGGTGGAGGCCCTGGAGGCGCAGCCGAGCGCGGTGTTGGCCTACGGCCCGGTCGAGGCGGTGGATGTCGACGGGCGACAGCTAACGCCCGATCTGTGGTGCGCCGGTCACTCGACCGCCTTCACCCGGCGCTGGAACCGCTTTCACTCGGTAGCCGTATACGCAGGCTCCCGCTACCGCGGCGCGACGTTCGGCCTGATCAGGAGGTCGGCGTCGCCCACGGAAGATCCTCTTCTGCCGGAGACCTACGGCCATACAGGCCTGTCTTTTCTCGTCTGGGTCTTCGGGCTCTCGCTGCGCGGCCCGTTCTGCCTGGTGCCCGGCTATGTGAGCGCCAGGTGCGTGCATCCGGAGAGCTTCACCTCCCAGAACCTGACCCGCAGCGTCAAGGACCGAGCGCTGATTCTCTGGAGCTACTTTCGGGCCGGACTCGAGATCTGGCGCGGGATCGCCAGCGGCTTTTTCGAGCGCTGGATCACGGCGCCGATCTTGCTAGCGCTGGCGACGATCGCCATCCCGATCCTGCGCCTGGTGCGGCTGGATCGGGCCAAGACACTGCGGCGCCTGCGGCTCCGGTAGCTCGATTCGCAGTCTGGTCGTGCGCCGAGCTGCGCCGGTTCCGCCAGCACCCGGCCAGGATGAGGCTGCGGGGTGCCCTACTCGGCTTTCCTGTCCAGCTCCATGGCGAAGAACTGGTTCCACTGCTCGCCGTCGGCCGAGAACTCGCCGGTCTCGCTCCAGTGGCCGTCGGCGATGCGGATGGTGAAGCGGACCTTGCCTTGGGGCATCTCATAGCCCCAGATGAAGGCGCCATCCTCCAGCTGCCCCTCGTGGTCGCCGGACCGGCCGTTCTCGAGGTGGCTGAGGAAGCGGTAGCCCGAGGTCTCGGGGTTGTAGGAGATCGTTGCCACGGCGTGGTGCACCACGTCGCCGGTCTCCTTGTCGTGGTGCAGTCCCTCGACGATCAGCAGCCGGCCGTCGAGCCGGCTCTCGACCGTCTCCGTGCTACGGAAGTGGCTCGGCTCGGCGGGGCCGCGGCGCATCCAGCCCTCGCCCTGCCATTGGCCCTCGAAGAACGAGATGGCGTGCATCGCTTCGAGGCCCGGATCGGCGGCGCGCTCTTCGGACAGACCGGGCGCGGCGATGGCCAGCAGCGTCAGAACGAGTGTGAGTCTCTGCATGTTCGAGATCGTATCTTCGACCCTCGGTGGCTTGCCAGGGTGTCCCCTCCGCGCCGGCCGAGCTATTCGTAACCCAAGGCGTCGATGGGAGCCAGCTTCGAGGCCTTCATCGCCGGCCAGAGACCGAAGGCCAACCCGACGCTGCTGCAGAAGACGACGCCGATCACCGCCCAGTTCAGGGGTATGTTGACCGCGAAGTCGGTGAACAGGGTGACGATGTTGCCGAGTCCGAAACCGACCGCGACGCCGATGACGCCGCCGACGTTGCACAGCACGATCGCTTCGAGCAGGAACTGCAGCAGGATGTGACGGCGCTTGGCGCCGATCGCCTTGCGGATCCCGATCTCCCGGGTGCGCTCGGTGACCGAGACCAGCATGATGTTCATGATGCCGATGCCGGCGACGACGAGGGCGACGATGCCGATGACGAAGGCGCCGATCTTGACCCCTTCGGTGGCCTGGTTGAAGGAGCGGATCAGGCTGTCGGTGGTGAAGATGGTGAAGTCGTCCTCGTCCCGCGGCGCCACGCCGCGCTCCAGCCGGAGAACCGCCCGGGTCTCCTCGATCGCGGCGTCGACCAGCTCGGCAGAGATGGCGTTGACCGTCATGTTGACGGAGCGCTCGCTGCCCCGCCCTTCGTCCCACATGCCGTAGCCGCGCTGAAACGTGGTCACCGGCAGCAGGATGTAGTTGTCGTAGTTGCCGCCCAGGGCCGAAGTCTTCTCCTCGAAGACGCCGATCACGGTGTACCTGCGGCCGTCCACCTTGATCACCTGTCCGATGGGATCTATGAAGGGGAAGAGCTCTTCCGCCACCCGGTAGCCGATGACGACGACCTTGCGGCCGATGCGGACGTCCTCGTCGGTGATGTTCTTGCCGAACTCGACGTAGTGGGTGTTGTTGGGCGGGTACTCCTTGGTGCCGCCGCAGAGTGTGAGGTTGGAGTTGGTCGACCTGTCCTTGAATCTGGCGGTCGAGCCGAATCGCCACAGCTCCGCCCCTACCAGGTTGACGGTCTTGACCTTCGCCCGGACCGCGTCGGCGTTGGCGATCGTGATCGGCCTGCGTTGCTGGATCTTGCGCCAGTCGACGTCGGTGTTGACTCCCGCGGGCCATTTCTGCACCTGGAAGGTCGTCGAGCCGAGGACGGTCATCTCCTGCTCCATGGTGGTCTGGATGACCGAGATCCCGGTCATGACCGCGATGATCGACGCCACCCCGGCGATGATCCCCACCAGGGTCAGGGAGGATCGCAGCTTGTGCGCCCGGATCGCTCCCATCGCCATCTTGAACGCCTCGATCCAGATCATCCCCGTCGCCTCACTCGTAGCGCAGAGCCTCGATGGGGTTCAATCGCGAGGCTCGCCAGGCCGGCAGGAAACCGAACAGCACGCCGACCACCGTGGAGACGACCAGCGCCACGACGACGATTCCGGGCGAGATGCTCGCCGGCATCACCAGGCGGTCGATCAGCGCGGTGACCCCGAATGCGCCCAACAGCCCGACCAGCCCGCCGAAACTGCAGATGGCGATCGACTCGAAGAGGAACTGGGCCAGGATGACCCGCCGCTTTGCGCCGATCGCCTTGCGGATGCCGATCTCCTTGGTCCTCTCGGTGACCGACACATACATGATGTTCATCACCCCGATGCCGCCGACGAAGAGCGAGATGGTGGTGATCACCAGGCCGATCATGACCACCACTCCCATGACGTTGTTGAACATGCCCACCAGGGCGTCCATCTGATTGATCGAGAAGTCGTCGCCGTCGCTCGGCCGGAGCTTGCGGATCTTCCGCATCTCGCCCACCAGCTCGAACTCGAAGTCGGCCAGAGACTGTTGCAGGGGAGCCTTGACGGCAACGTTGATATCGCGGCTGGCGCCACCGAACGCCTTGGTGAAGCTGGTGACGGGCACGAAGACCTGGCTGTCGAAGTCGGGTCCGCCGAAGAACCCGGCGCTGCCCTGCTTCTCCATCACGCCGACGACGCGGAATCGCCCGCGCCCGATCTTCAACGTCTTGTTCAGCGGGTCGACGTCCTCGAACAGCCGATCCCGGACGGTGGAGCCGATCACGCAGACGTCTTTCTTGAACTGGACGTCGAACCGGGTGAGGAAGCGGCCGAGCTCCGGCACGGCGCTGGACACCAGCATCTGCTGGTCGGTGGTGCCGATGATCGCCGCGTTGTCGATCACCGCTGAGCGGTACTTGAGGCTCTTGGTGGTATCGATGGTGGGATTGACCGCCCGCGCCGAGCGCAATCGCCGGGCCAACAGCTCGGCCTCGCCGAGGGTCAGATTGGGCCGGTTGCGGAACTCGAAGAAGTTGCCGGTGACGATCCACGGCATGCGCGAGACGTAGAGAACGTCCGAGCCGAGGGCCGACACGCTCTCCTTGAAGTTGTTCGACAGCCCGTTGGCCGCGGTCATGGTGGTGATCACGGCGACGATGCCGATGATGATCCCCAGGGTCGTGAGCACGCCTCGGCCCTTGTTGGCGCGCAGCGAGTCGAAGGCGATCTTGAGCGCCTCGACGAGCTGGCGCAGCGACTTCATGCGGGCCGCTCCACTACACCAGGCGATGCGCTGTACGCTGTGCCGGTCTGGGTATCGCTCTCGATCATGCCGTCCTTGAGGCGGATGACCCGATGCGCATGGCGGGCCATCTCCTGCTCATGGGTGACCAGGAGGATCGTGTTGCCGGCGGCGTGCAGCTGGTCCAGGACGGCCATGATCTCGGCCCCGGTGGCCGAGTCCAGGTTGCCGGTGGGCTCGTCGGCCAGGATCAGCGACGGCTTGTTGACCAGCGCCCTGGCGATGGCAACCCGTTGGCGCTGCCCGCCTGAGAGCTCCGGCGGCTTGTGCTTCATCCGGTCGGTCAGGCCCACCGCCTCCAGGGCCTCTTCGGCGATCTTGCGGCGCTTTGCCACCGAGATCCCTTTGTAGATCAGCGGCAGCTCGACGTTGTGGAAGACGTCGGAGCGGGCTATCAGGTTGAAGGTCTGGAAGACGAAGCCGATCTTCTCGTTGCGGATCTCGGCCAGCTGATCCTCCTTCATCCGGCTGACGTCTTCGCCTTCGAGCAGGTAGCTGCCGGAGGTCGGCGGATCGAGGCAGCCGACGATGTTCATGAGCGTCGATTTTCCCGAGCCGGAGGGTCCCATGATCGCCACGTACTCGTTCTCTGCCACCGAGACCGAGACCCCCCGCAGGGCGTGGACCTCGACGCTGTCCATGCCGTAGGTCTTGACGATGTCGGTCATCAGGATGGTCATGGCGCCCTACGATTCGTCGCCCGATTCGTCGTCGTCGCTCTGGATCACGACCGTGGAGCCGTTTTCGAGGTCCTTGCTGATGGCCCGGTAGTTGCCGATCACCACCTGCTCGCCCTCCTCGAGCCCCTCGAGGATCTGGATGTGGGTCTCACTCTGGATGCCGACTCCGACCTGCCGGGCGACCGCCTTGCCGTCCTCCACCAGCCAGACGATCTCGACAAAGCCGTCCTTGTCCGCCGCGAACTCTTCGTCAGAGCTCGCTTCGCCGTCTTCGCCCTCGTTCTTCGTCAGCTGTTCCGGGGTGCGGACGGCGACACTCTGGATGGGCACGGCCAGGACGTTCTCGAGGGTCTCGGTGACGATCTCGGCGCTGGCCGTCATGCCGGGTCGCAGGTCGGCATTGGCCTCGGTGATAGCGATCTGGACCTGGAACTCGGTCCTCTGATCGGTGGAGCCGTCGGCGCTGATCTTGGCGGTGTTGGCGATCTCGGTGACCTTGCCGCCCAGCACCACGTCGGGCAGGGCGTCGACCTCGATCGAGGCGCGATCCCCGACGGCGACCGAGACGATGTCGTTTTCGTCCACGTCGACCAGCGCCTCCATTCCCGAGAGGTTGGAGACCACCAGGATGACGTCCTCCTGGAACTGAGAACCCAGAGCGATCTCGCCGAGCTCCTTGTTGAGCTGGCTGATGGTCCCCGACATGGGCGCGTAGATGGTCGTCTTCGACAGGTCGTCCCGCGCCTGCTTGAGGGCGGCTCGGGACTGCTCCACCCGGTCCAGCGCCGACTGGTGCTGGGCCTTCCCGGCCTCGGCGGTGGCGTAGGCGGCATCCAGCTCGGCCTGGGTCTCGAGCCGCTGATCGAAGAGTGCCCGAGAGCGCTCGAAGTCCTTGGTCGCTTTGTTCCGGTTCTCGGCCGCGACGTCGACGTTGGACAGCTGCGAGCTCAATGCCGCCTGGGCGCTCTCGACGGCGGCCAGGTAGCTCGCCCGGTCGAGCTGCAGCAGCAGGGCGCCCTTGTCGACCCAGTCGCCCTCGTCCACCTCCAGGCGGGTGATCTTGGCGCTGACGTCGGCGCTGATGTTGACCTGGGTCTTCGGCTGGATCCGGCCGGTGGCATCCACCGTCTCGACGACGGTCATCTTGGCCACCGGCGCGACCTCCACCTCGACCCCCTCGGGGCCGCCGTTCCTGAGCTTGAAGAAGAGCCAGGCTCCGCCCCCCAGCAGCACGACGACGGCGAGAATGATGAGCGGTTTCTTCATCGAGCCAACTCCTGGTCTGCGAGTTTGAACCGACCGGACAGCGGTCCGCCGCGCCACGACGCCCGCCGATCGGGCTAGCCTTGTTGCACGTTCTCAACTACGCAGAGCGGCGGCGGAAGTTCCTACAGAGAGGCCACGAAGACCGCGTGCCGGGCGCCGCGACCTGCTCTCGCCCGCACCGTGTGGCGACGCGCGTTGAAGCCGCTCTTGCGCAGCGTCTTGAGGAATCGTGGATCGGCCTGCGCCGCCCAGAACGCCGCGACGCCCCCCGGCGCCAGCGCCGCCCGGATCCGTTCCAGGCCCGGCCGGTCGTAGAGCCGGCTGTTCGACTCGAAGCACCAGGCCTCGGGGCCGTTGTCGACGTCGAGCAGGATGGCGTCCCAGGGGGCCTCGCGCCGCACCAGCTCCCAGACGTCGGCCTGGGCGATGCGTGTCCGGCGGTCGGTGAGCGCGCCGCCCTGCAGGTCGGCCAGCCAGGTCCGGTTCCACTCGATGACCCTGGCGAACAGCTCGGCGACCACGACTTCGGCGCTGTCGGGCAGGACGTCGAGCGCCGCCCGCAGCGTGAAGCCGAGTCCCAGCCCGCCGATGAGGACCCGCGGCCGGGCGCCCAGCCCGTCGCAGGCCAGCTCTGCCAGGGCCCTCTCCGAGCCGGGGGCGCGGCTCGACATCAGCTCGTCGCCGTCGAGATAGACGAAGTAGTCCCCGTCCCGCCGATGCAGGGTCAACTGGTGGCCTTCCGGGGTGGTGAACCGGTCCAGCGTCTCGAACGCCTTCATGGGAAGATCCTAACCGCCACAGTAGACTCTGATTGCCTCGGATGAACTCATCCGCGCAAAAAGGCCAACTCAAAGGAGGCGCCGTCATGAAGAGCCGAATCTCCAACCGGAGAGCTTCCGCCATTCTGCTCGCCGCGATCGTGCTCGGAGGCCTGTGTGCCGCGGGGAGCGCCACCGCCCAGGGGCGGCCGATCAAGATCGCGGTGGTCGATCTCGATCTCGTCGCCACCCAGTCATCCGCTGGCCAGGCCCTCCGGGCGAAGTTCCAGGAGTACCAGAGAGAGGCGCAGACAGAACTGGCCTCCCGCCAGGAGATTGCCAACCTCATCCGCCAGCGGGCAACCGAAGGCGCCGGCGCTCTCTCCGAGGAGAAGCTCGCCGAGCTGCAGCAGAAATACGAGGACGCCCTGGTGGACCTCCGTCGCCTGCGGGACGAGAAACAGCGGGGCGGCCAGAGGTTGCAGCAGGAAGGGCTGCAGGAGATCGAAAAGCAGCTCGCGCCGGTGTTCGAGAAAGTGCGCGACGAGGGCGGCTACGACCTGATCCTCAACAACGCGCCCGGTGTCGTGGTGATGGCGAATGAACGGGTGGATATCACCCAGAAGGTGGTCGAAGCGCTCAACGCCGCCGGCTGACGCCTCGATGCGCCCCGGTGCCGGTGCCGGCGGGTTTGGCGCCGGAAACGCGGCGTCGGTGCCAGGACAAGGCCGTGCCCGGCGGTTCCAGGCGGCCAGGATGGCCCCACCCTCCCGGGTGGCGGCAGACACGAGGGCGCTGACGTAGCGTTTGCTTTCGGAGCGGTGCCCGCAGGGGGACCTGATTCGCGCCACGAACGGGCGCGCGCAGCGGGCCGGGGCCGACGATGAGCGAGCAGGCAGCAACCGTGACCTCGAAGCCGAACGGCCCCTACGAGCTGGTGGCACGGCGGACCTATCCGGAATACCGGCGGACGACCCGCTGCCGAGTGGTCAACGTTGCCGGAGTCGCCGTCGGCACCGGGTGTCCGGTGATCATCGCCGGTCCCTGCGCGGTCGAGAGCCGGGACCAGACCCTGGCGATCGCGCGGGCCGTGAAGGCCGCCGGCGCCGATCTGCTGCGTGGCGGCGCCTTCAAGCCCCGCACCAGTCCCTACGAGTTCCAGGGGATGGGGGACGAGGGACTGGAGATCCTGGCCGAAGCCCGGGCTCGAAGCGGGCTGCCGGTGGTCACCGAGGTGCTCGATCCGCGAGACGTGGAGCGCGTCGGCCAGGTGGCTGACTGCCTGCAGGTCGGCGCGCGCAGTATGCAGAACTTCCCGCTGCTGCGCGAGGTGGGCCGCTTCGGCCTGCCGGTGCTGCTGAAGCGGCACTGGGCAGCCACCCTGACCGAGTGGTTGTGCGCCGCCGAGTACATCGCGGTCGAGGGCAATCTCGACATCCTGCTCTGCGAGCGGGGGATCCGCACCTTCACGCAGGGTGACTACAACCGCAACACCCTGGACCTCAACGTGATTCCGGCCGCCCGCCGGCGAACGATCCTGCCGATCATCGCCGACCCGAGCCACGCTACCGGCGACGCCGCCATGGTTCCCGACGTTGCTCGGGCGTCGATCGGCTGCGGCGTCGACGGGCTGATCATCGAGGTCATCGCCGACGACAGCCAGCGCTGTCGCACGCTGTGTGACGGCCCGCAGGGCATTCTGCCCGCCGAGCTCGAGGCCATTGCCGACGATGCGCGAGGGTGGTGCAGGAGGCCGCAGGCGAAGCTGGCTCCCCGGTGATGCGTTACTGCTAGGAGAGATCATGAACGTCATCGATGTCGAAAAGAAAGTCATCGGCCAGGTGGACGGGAGCTTCTCGGCCGCGGAGCGCTACGAGATGGGCGAGATGGGCCTCCTCGACGAGGAGGGCTCGATCCTGGCCTGGGAGCCGGTGGCGCCGCAGGTACCCCGGTTCGCCATCGAGGCCCAGAGCGTTCTCAACGAGGCCTACGACTACGGCCTGCCCTCCTCGTTCACCCGCGGTCTGGGTCTCGAGATCAAGAGCGGGCAGAGCATCCTCTGGCTGTCCGGCACTTCCGCTGTCGACGAGACCGGCGCGACGGTCTACGCCGGCGACTTCCGGGCCCAGACCTGGCGCACCTACCGCAACTTGACCCGGTTGCTCGAGGCCCGCGGCGCCACCTGGCACGACATCGTGCGCACCTCCAGCTACCTGCGCGACATCGAGCGCGACTACGACGACTTCAATCGCATCCGCACGCTGTTCTTCAAGTGCGCCGGCCTCGACCCGCTGCCGGCCTCGACCGGCATCCAGGCGCGGCTGTGCCGCAGCGATCTGCTGATCGAGATCGAGGCGTTCGCCGTCGTCGCCGCGGCCGCCGGCTGATATCGCCGGCCGTGCCCGGCCTCAGCCGCTGAAAACCGATGGTGACAGGGGGAAAATGGCGCACCCGGGAGAACTCGAATCCCCAACCTCCTGATCCGTAGTCAGGTGCTCTATCCAATTGAGCTACGGGTGCGCGGTGTCCCCGAGTGGGGAGGCTAAAGCCTAGGGCAAAAGCGGGGCGGTGACAAGAGTTCGGCGGCGCGCGTTCGGGCGGCGGCCTATTCGGAACGGGCCAGCGCGCGAGCCTCGTTGAGCAGCTCGAAGACGCGCTCCTGACGCCGCGCGGGGTTGCCGATCCCCATCGGGTTGCCGCGTGCGATGTCGTCGAACTCGTCGAACATGCCGCGCAGCTCTTGTACCGCTTGATTGCCCTTGCCGCAGGCCGCGGTGGGGCAGCTGCAGGCGTTCTCGGCCCGGGCCAGATCGCCGCCGACGCGCACCAGGACGGTGCCCCAGACCGCCGCGTCCACCGGTGGACGGGCATTGGGGATCAGCTCGTCGGCGATGGCGTCGCTGGCCGCGTTGGCCTGCGCAACACAGTAGGAGGACTCGCTGTCCCCGGTCGAGCCCCCGGCACCGGAGCCCATCGCCGTCTTGAGCCACGGCATGCCCTGGGTGAGTGCGAAGTAGATGACAACGGCTACGATGGCAAGAGCTAGTAGGCGACCCATGGGGGCATCCTATAGCGATCCGGGCTAGCCTGACGCTGAGGATGCCCGACTAGAGCGTAACGCAGCAGATTCAGGCACCTACGGCGTTTCGTAGAGGATTGGTGAGAAGGTCAGGCTAGGGGCTAGAGCCCGAGCACCAGTCGTACGCCGTCCTCGACGCGGGCCAGGAGCCGTCCGCTGATTCGTCCGGCCTTCTCCAGCAACTGCTTCTTGTCGGCCGTCGCGACCTGCGACACGTTGACCACCGAGGGCTTGCCGAGGCCGGTCTCCTGCGGCCCGCAGCGTACGTTCCCGGGTGCCTCGGCCAGACGTAGGTTGGAAGTGATCGCGGCAACCACGACGGTGCGGAGCCGGCTCTCGTTGAACGTGTTCGTCTGCAGGATCAACACGGGACGGCGGTAGCCGGGCCGCGAGCCCGCCGGCGAGCCGAGCGCTGCCCACCAGATTTCGCCCCGGCGCACCTACCAGTCCTCTCTCAGCGCTTCAGCCTGCAGCTGGCTCAGGACCGGGTCCAGGCCGGAGTCCTCCGAGCCGTAGACCTCATCCAGGGCCTCACGGATCTCGTCCGCCTGATAGGTCCGTACGTGGGCTTCGACCGCCTTGGAGTAGAACCGGCTGCGCGGGATTCCCAGTCGTTTGCAGACGGTTTCGGCGGCCTCGAAGATCGGGTCGGGTAGGGAGATCGCCACCTTCATACCCTGAGTATGACCGGGTATGAAATCTGCGTCAACCTCCTATCACTTCCGGTGCCCTGCCGCAGTTCGGAGCCGCGGGTCCGTGAGGAGCCGACGAAGAGGACTGTCGGGCTACTGGTTGCCGCGCGGCACGTAGTACTTGGTGCCCTTGATCGGCCGCGAGAGCTGGAGGATCAGCTCTTTGAAGTCCTCTTCGCGGTCGACGAAGTTCAGGTGGCGCGTGTCGACGACCAGCAGAGGCGTGCGGGTGTAGTAGTGGTAGTAGTGGTTGTAGGCGTCGATCAGCTCCGACATGTACTCCTCGGACATGTCGCGCTCGAAGTCGCGGTGGCGCTTCTTGATGCGGCCCATACAGGTGTCGAGATCGGCCACCAGGTAGAGCACCAGGTCCGGGTCCGGCACCTGCGGCTCGAGCAGCGTGAAGAGCTTGTCGAACAGCAGCAGCTCGTCGTCGGAGAGGTTGAGGTAGGCGAAGATGCGGTTCTTGGGGAAGGTGTAGTCGGAGACCAGGAAGCGATCGAACAGCTCGGGCTGGGCGATCGCCTGCTGCTGTTTGTAGCGCGACAGCAGGAAGTAGAGCTCAGTCTGGAACGCGGCGCCGGGCCGGTCGCTGTAGAAGTCGGGCAGGAACGGGTTGGTGACGTCCTCGAGGATCTTGACCCCCGAGAAGCGCTCGGTGAGCATCTCCACGAGGGTCGTCTTGCCGACGCCGATCGGCCCGTCGACGGCGAGGTAGCGAAAGGGAAGCGAGCCCGCCACTGCTCAGGCCGTCGCCGCCACGGGGCGGCTGAGAGGGTTGTACAGGGTATCGCGCTCGATCGGCCGGTAGCCCGCCGCGCGCACGATGCGCTCGAGCTCGGCGCGCCCGATCTGCTGCTCGGTCTCGGCGCCGGCCATGTGGTAGATGGTCTCCTCGACCACCGTGCCGTCGATATCGTCGGCACCGAACGAAAGCGCCACCTGGGCCAGCTTGGGCGAGATCATGATCCAGTAAGCCTTCAGGTGCGGCACGTTGTCGAGCACCAGCCGGGCGGTCGCCAGATGGCGCAGATCGTCGGTTCCGGAGGTGTGGAACTTGAGGCCCATGTAGTTGTTCTCGGGATGGTAGGCGAGCGGGATAAAGCAGTTGAAGCCGCCCGTGTCGTCCTGCAGCGCCCGCAGCCGCAACAGGTGGTCGACCTTGTGCTCTGGCCGCTCGACGTGGCCGTAGAGCATCGTGCAGTTCGACGGGATGCCCAGGCCGTGGGCGATGCGGTGGACCTCGATCCACTCGCCGGCATCGAGCTTGCCGTCGCAGATGATCTCGCGCACCTCGCTGTGAAAGATCTCGGCGCCGCCGCCGGGCAGCGAGCCCAGCCCGGCGTCGCGCAACCGCAGCAGCACCTCTTCGATGGAGATCTTCTCGTGCTGCGCGAACCAGCCGATCTCGATGGCGGTGAACGCCTTGAGGTGGGCGTCGGGGAAACGCTCCTTGAGGCCGCGCATCATCTCGAGGTACCACTCGAGCGACAGGTCGGGGTGCAGGCCGCCGACGATGTGGAACTCGGTGACCTCGTTGCCGCCCTGCTTCGCGGCGTGCTCGTAGACCTCGTCGTGGGTCATCGCCCAGGCGTGGTCCTCGCCTGGCAGCGCCGCGAACGAGCAGAACTTGCAGTTGTAGGTGTAGACGCAGATGTTGGTCGGGTTGATGTGCCGGTTGACGTTGAAGTAGGCCACGTCGCCGTGCAGCCGACGCCGCACCTCGCCGGCCAGCCGGCCGAGGTGCAGCACGTGCGGCGTCTCGAAGCAGGCGAGCGCGTCCGCCTCGTCCAGCCGCACGCCGTCCCGTACCTTGGCGGCGATTTCGCGTAGGGGCTCTGGAAACCGGGACGGTTCGAGGGCAGTGGTCATTGGTTGAACGGCCTAAAAGAGGGGGCTTGGGCGAAGGCGAAGTATATCAACGCCCCGCGGTGCCGATGCCTGGGGCTCTAGAGGGTCATCCAGTTGTTGAGCTAGCGCGAAGAGAACAAAAACGGCCTGCAGGTGGCCACCAGACAGGCGGGGGATGAGCGACTCGGCGCGGCCCTCGCAAAGCGAGGATCAGCTGATGTCGAGCCAGAAGGAATCCGGTCGAGCAGAGATCAACGGCAACCAGATCCACTACGAAGAGTACGGTGAGGGAACGCCCCTGGTGTTCATCCACGGCGCCTTCAATACCTGTGACATGTGGCGGCCTCAGATCGAGCGCCTCTCGCGGCGCAACCGCTTGATCGTCTATGACCTGCCGGGCCACGGTCGGTCCGGACCGACTCGCGGACGCTTCTCGATGGACAACCTGGCGCGCGACCTCGACGCGCTGCTCGGCCACCTCGAGGTGGCTTCGGCGGTGGTCTGCGGCTTCTCGCTCGGTGGCTGCGTGGCGCAGGAGTACGCCTGGCGCCATCCAGCCAAGCTGCGAGGTCTGATCGTTTCGGATTCGATAGGCGGCTCACTGGCCGGTCCCGCGCGAGGCCTGGCCCGCAGTGCGGTCCGACTCTCGACGCCTTTCGTCAGCCGGCGGCGGATGCTCGGCCTGGCCGGCTTTGCGACCAGCGCCATGCAGAAGGACGTTCAGGAGTACTTCATGAGGGTCGCCGGAGAGAACCTGAAGAGGATGAGCAAGCGCGAGATCCTCGAAATCGCGACGTCACTCATCGACTTCCGAGGGCGCGATCTGTCGCGCTTCGACAAGCCGGCCCTGATCATCGCCGGCGCTCGCGAGCCGCGCAGGATCCTGAAGGAGGCCCGCCGGCTCGTGGCGAGAATTCCGGCCGCCACTCTCGAGGTGATCGAGGACGCGCAGCATGGACCGAACCGTGAGAACCCCGCGGCTTTCAACGCGGCGATCGGGCGGCTGCTCGAGCGGGCCGAAGCGGTAGATTTGCCCGCCGCGTCCTAGCCTGACGTTCTCACCGATCGTCGTCGCGCCGCTACGGAAGGAGATGGATGAGATGACACGAACCTACGAACAGTTCGAAGAGGCCCGCGAGATCCGACGTGAGACCCTGGAGCTGGTCGAGGGGCTCGACCAGAAGCAGTCCGAGTTCCGGCCGAAGGCGGACAAGTGGTCGGTCGGGGAGGTGCTCGATCACCTGATCAAGCTCGACGGCCTGATCGTCCGCGAGCTCGAGGTGGCGATCAACCAGCGGCGCGGTGGGCTGCCGTTCGTCTACCGGGGGGTCGCCGACATCGACACCACGGTGCCCTGGCTGCTGCGCCCGGTCCTGCCGTTCTTCGAAGTCCCCTTCGCCGTCTTCAACGCCGTGGTGCCGCTGTCGCTGCGCAACGCCTTCACCGGCAACCGCGACATTCCGCTGCAGGCGCCCGGGGTCATCCGGCCGCGCTCTCGCCGGCCGATCGGCACCCTGCGCGCGGAGCTGGGCGGGACCTTCGACCGGCTCGAGCAGCAGCAGAAAGACGACCCGGACATCGATCTCGACGGGGTCTACTACTACAATCCGATCACCGGGCTGAACTCCGTGGCCGGGCTCTACAAGTTCGTCTCCAACCACGAGCAGCGGCACCAGAAGCAGCTCCGCGAGATCCTCGGCGACGAGTCGTTTCCCAGCGCGAGGCCCAAGAGCCGCTAGCGGCCGGGCTCTGCGTCGCAGGGCACGACGCGGTAATCTGGAGGCTGCGGTTCCACAACCCGAAGGAGAGAGAGACATGAAAGCAAAGATTTCGGTCCTGATCGTCGCTGCGGCGCTTCTTGCCCTGCCGGCGGCCGCCCAGGAGACCCCGCAGAGCATCGTCACGGCCTACGACGCCCTGGCCGACACGATCCTGTCGGTGCGCGATGCCGAGCTGGGATTCGTGGCCGCCATGCTCGACGGTCACCTGCACGCCGCCAAGACCCTGATGAGCAAGGGCGACGTTGAAGGCGCCGCCGCCCAGATGGCCCTGTTCGCCAACGAGGGCGACAACAACATCGGCGGCGTGCGCAAGAGGCTGCTCGAGGGTGGGCATCACTTCAACGCCGACGGGGAAGAGCAGGGCATCTACGAGCCCGGCTACGTGATCGTCACCCGCGAGGCCAAACAGGCCCTGCTGGAGGCCTCGAAGGAGCTGCGTCTGGCCGCCGGTGATGTCGAGCGGCTGGCGGCCTGGGACAAGTTCGCGACCATGGCCAAGGCCCTGCTCGGGGGCGCGGCGAAGACGCTCGGGGCCGGTTGAGGCCGAGCGCGCCGGCGCTCCGAGAGCGCTTGTCGCCGGGCCATCCAGGCGTCCACCTCGGGCTGCTGGCAGCGGCGGTCGGCCTCGCGCTGGGGCCCGCCGCCTTCACCGCGGGTGACGCGGCGGCGGCCGAACTGCGTTTCGTGGACATCGCCGCGCCGGCCGGGGTCACCGCGCCAACCTGGTGCGGGCGCCCCGAGAAGCCCCACATCATGGAGTCGAACGGCACGGGGCTGGCGGTCCTCGACTATGACGGCGACGGCGACCTGGACCTCTATCTGGTCAACGGCTGGCGTCTGGAGGGCAACCGCGTCGCCGAGCGGGGGGTGAACCGTCTCTACCGCAACGAGGGCGACGGCACTTTCGCCGACGTGACGGCCCGCGCCGGTGTCGGCGATGACGGCTGGGGCAGCGGGGTTGGCGTGGGCGATGTCGATGGCGACGGGGCGCCCGACCTGATGGTCACCAACTTCGGTGCCGACGTGCTCTACCGCAACCGTGGCGACGGCACTTTCGAGCCGCTGGCCGACGGCCCCGGTATCGACGGCTGGTCGGCCGGCGCCATCCTGTTCGATGCCGACGGCGACGGCGACCAGGACGTCTACCTCACCGCCTACATCGACTGCACGATGGAGGAGGTCCTGGAGGCGCAGCCGGAGCTGGACTGGGAGGGGCTCAAGGTCATGCTCGGCCCGTTCGGTCTGGCGGGGCTGGGCAACGGCTACTTCGAGAACCTGGGCGGCGGTCGCTTCCGCGACGCCACCGTCGAGGCGGGGCTGGCGGACGTCGGGCGCTACTACTCGTTCGGCGTCGCGGCGGTCGACCTGGACGCCGATCTCGATCTGGATCTCTACGTCGCCAACGACTCGAACCCCAACTACGTCTATGACAACCAGGGCGACGGGACCTTCAAGGAGGTCGGTCTGTGGAGCGGCGCCGCCCTCGACGCCATGGGCAACGCCCAGGCCGGCATGGGGCTGGCGGCGGGCGACCTGGACAGCGACGGGCTGCCGGACCTGCTGGTGACCAACTTCCACAAGGACGTCTCCACCATCTATCGCAACCTGGGCGACTTCATCTTCGAGGACGTGACCCGGCAGATGGCCCTGTCCGAGGCCACCTACATGCCGCTCTCCTGGGGCACGACGCTGTCCGACCTGGATCTCGACGGCGACCTGGACGTCTTCGTCGCCAACGGACACATCTACCCGCAGGCCGATCTGGCGCCGCAGGCCGGCACCTCGTTCCGCCAGCGCAATCTGCTGCTGGCCAACGAAGGCGGCGTCTTCCGCGACCTGAGCGCCGCCGCCGGGCCCGGCCTCGAGGTGCTGGAGGCGAGCCACGGGCTGGCGGTGGGCGACCTGGACGGCGACGGCGACCTGGATCTCGCGGTCAGCAACGTCGACGCGCCGGCTACCCTGCTGCGCAACGACTCACCGCCAGCCGGGGCCTGGCTGATGGTGTCGGCGCCCGCGGCGATGCGGGTGGGCGTGGTAGCCGGCCAGCGCCGCTGGGTCCGCCACCGGATCGTCGGCGGCTCGTTCCTGTCGGAGAGCGACCCGCGGTTTCATTTCGGGCTCGGCCACGTCCAGGCGATCGATCGACTGACGGTCGTCCTGGCCGGCGGCGCACGCTCTCGCCACCACGGCGCTCCGATCGGGCGGCAGCTGGTCTTCCAACGGCATTGAGCAACGGCTCGGCGAGCGAGCCGAAGTCGTTGCGGCCGGGTCCAGGCTAGAATCGGGCCGCTTTCACCCACCGAGACGGGAAGCGGCGCGACGCCGTCCGGACCGATGCCGGCCGAGGCCAAGACCACAACCTGCCCGCTGGACTGCCCGGACGCCTGCGCCCTGGACGTCGAGATCACCGACGGCCGGGTCACCCGCGTCGGTCCCGACGCCGGCAGCGACTACACCGCCGGCTTCATCTGCGGCAAGGTGGCCGGCTTCCCCAGACGGCTCTACCACCCGGAGCGGATCCGCCATCCGCTGCGGCGAGTCGGCCCCAGGGGTGAGGGCGGCTTCGAGCGCATCTCCTGGCAGGAGGCGATCGACACCGTGGCCGGCAATCTGCGGGCGATCGCCCAGCGCTGGGGCGGCGAGGCGATCCTGCCGTTCCACTACGGCGGCTCGAACGGGCTGCTGACCGACGAGTTCCTGGACCACCTGTTCTTCTCGCGGCTCGGCGCCTCGCGGCTGGCGAAGACGATCTGCGCCCTGCCGGCCACCGAAGTGGCGCTGGGTATGTACGGCAAGATGCCGGGCGTCGCCTTCAGCGACTATCCGCACGCCAGGGCGATCGTCGTCTGGGGCGCCAACCCGCGGGGCTCCAACATCCACCTGGTGCCGTATCTCAAGGAGGCCCGGCGACGCGGCGCCTGGGTCGCGCTGGTGGACCCGCGGCGCACTCTCGGCGAGGGCGAGATCGACCTCCACCTGCCGGTGCTGCCGGGCCAGGACCTGCCGCTGGCTTTGGCGCTGATCCATCGCTGGCGGGAGGCCGGACAACTCGATCGAGAGTTCGTCGCCGGCCACGCGGACGGCCTCGACCCGCTGCTCGAGCGGGCCGCCGAATGGCCGCTCGAGCGGGCCGCCGGAACCACCGGTGTCGGTGTCGAGGCGATCGCCGAGCTGGCCGACCGGCTGGCGGAGAGCGATCCCGCCCTGGTGCGCTGCGGCTGGGGTCCGGAGCGCAACCGCAACGGCGCCCAGGCGATCGCCGCGGTGCTGTCGATCCCGAGCCTGCTGGGCAAGTTCGGGGTGCGCGGCGGCGGCTACACGCTGTCCAACAACGGCGCGGTCAAGTTCGACCGCGACGCGATCATCGGGCGGCTCGACTGGCGCACTCGGAATCTCAACATGAGCCAGCTCGGCCGGCTGCTCTGCGGTGACCTGGATCCGCCGATCAAGGCGCTGTTCGTCTACAACGCCAACCCGGCGGCCAGCGTGCCCGACCAGCGGGCGGTGCTGCGAGGGCTGGCGCGAGACGACCTGTTCACGGTCGTGCACGACCAGGTGATGACCGACACCGCGCGCTGGGCCGACATCGTGCTGCCGGCGGTGACCTTCCTCGAGGGGCATGACCTGCGGGCCGGCTACGGCAACTACATGCTGGGCGGCGTGGTGCCGGTGGTGCGGCCCGAGGGCGAGGCGATCTCCAACATGCAGCTCTTCTCGCGGCTCGGCCGAGCACTGGGCTTCGACGACGAGGCGTTCCTGCTGAGCGACCCCGAGCTGCTGCGGCGGGCGGCCGCGGCGGTGTCGCTGCCGGGGGTCGAGGTCGACCTCGAGCTGATCGCGGCCGGCGGCCAGCAGGGCTACGACTTCGACGGCGCGCCACCGGTGCAGCTCGCGACCAGCCATCCGCTGACTCCCGACGGCAAGATCCACCTGACCCCGCCGGTTCTCGGCGCCGAGCCCTATCGTTGGCTGCCGCCCGACGATGACTGGCCGCTGGCCCTGGTCAGCCCGGCCAGCCAGCGGCTGACCTACAGCACCTTCGGCGAGTGCAGCCTCGAGCGGCTGACGATCACGCTGCACCCGGACGAAGCCGCCGCCCGCGGACTGGCCGCCGGCGACTTCGTGCGTGTCCTGAACCAGCGCGGCGAGGTGCACTGCCGGCTCGCGACCAGCGCCGCGATGCGGCCCGGTGTCGCCGCCATGCCCAAGGGCGCCTGGTCGCGGTCATCCCTCAATGGCGAGACCAGCACGGCGCTCTGCCCCGACGACGGCCAGGTCGTCGGCGGCGCCGCCTGCTTCAACGACGCCCGGGTCGAAGTCGAAGCGCTCTGAGCGCTACTGCAGGCTGAACGGCGGTAGGAACACCGACAGGTCGGTGACCTGGATCGCCGGCTTGGCCGCGATGCTGCCGCTGCCGTCGGCGACGCAGCTGCCGGTGTCACGGTCGACCTTCGAGACCCGGTTGAGGGCGACCGTCGCCGCCGTCACGTCCGGGATGAAAGCCAGGTCCGCCTGGCCGATGGCCGCGATCGGCAGGAGGTTGTCGAACGCCGCCGGCGCCCAGATGAAGGGGGTCCCGGTGCAGCCCGAAGCGGTATAGAAGAGCTCGACCCGGCCGAAGAGCCTGGGCCGCTGAACGCCGACGGAGAAAGTGTGGCCGCTGTCCTGGATGAGCACGTCCTGGGAGTGCAGGTAGCTGCCCACCACCTGCGGCGTGGGTGCGGTGGAGTCGATCACGTCGAAGCCACCACCGCCCGGCGGTCCAGGCGGTCCGGGTGGTCCCGCCGGCCCCTGGGGTCCGGCCGGGCCCTTGCAGGAGGCGAGGAGAACGGCACAGGTCATCAGACCGATGGCGAGGATCTTCCGGCTTCTCATTCGAGGCTCCTATGTGGTGTCCATGGCGAAGCTAGCACGGCGGCAGCAACAGGCGCCGCTCCAGCTCGCGCCGGCAGTCGCCCGGTCCTCGTGCCCTGCAGGCCTGGAAACCGAGAGCATGCGCTGCCTCGACGTTGGGTGGCGCGTCGTCGAAGAAGAGGATCTCGCCGGGGGTCAGGTCCAGCTCGCGGCAGACATGCTCGAACGCCTCCGGGTCGGGCTTGAGCAGACCCGTCTCGAACGAGGGGAAGGCGCGGTGGAGGCGGCGGTCGAACTGCATCTTGCGGGAGACCCGGGGCCAGTGCAGCCGGTTGGTGTTGCTCAGACAGGCCACCAGGTAGTGTGGCCGTAGCTCGTCGAGGAGCTCGGTGGCGCCCTCGAGCGGTCCGCCGACGAAGCCTCGCAGCTCGTCGAGCACGGCCCCGGGCGACAGGTCGAGGCGGAACTCCTCGAGGAAGCCGATGGCGAACTGCTCTGGGCTCAGCCGGCCGCGCTCGAAGTCGCGCACGCTCCCTGAGCCCAGCCAGCGGCGCCAGTGCTCTTCGCCCACCTCGGCGTCGCCGAGCCACTCGGCCACCCGCTCGACGCCGCGAAAGCGGACCAGCACGCCGCCGAGGTCGAAGAGGATGCAGCGGATGGCGCTCACTCGCCCCAGCGCAGCCCGTCCTCGCCAGCCTCGTCGATGCCCAGCCGGTCGAGGATGCGCAGGCAGTAGTGATCGAGAAAGCGATCGAACGACTCGCCGCCGATGTAGAAGGCGGGCAGCGGCGGCAGGATGACCGCGCCGGCATAGGCCAGCCGGCGCAGGTTCTCGAGATGGACCACGGTCAGCGGCGTCTCGCGGAAGCCGAGGACCAGCGGCCAGCGCTCCTTGAGCGCCACCGCGCCGGCGCGGTGCACCAGGGTGCGCGCCGAGCCGGTGGCCAGCGCCCCGAGGGTGCCGGAGCTGCAGGGTAGGACCACCGTGCCGTCTAGGCGGTGCGAGCCCGAGGCGATGCTCGCATCGAGCTCGCTGTCGCGGTGCACGGTCACACGTGCCGTCTCCTCGGGCGTCAGATCGCAAGCCGCCACCAGGTCGGCCGCGCCGGTCCGCTTCTCGCCCAGCTCGTGGCGCAGCACCTGGCTGGCGCCTGCGGAGACCACCAGATGGACCCGCTCCACTTCGTCGCGCAGCGCCAGCACCTTGAGCAGATGCCGCGGCAGCTGCATGCCGGAGGCGCCGGTGACGAGCAACGCGATGCGGTGCGGCACGGCGCCTCCAGCCCGTACTAGGAGGCGAGCTCGCCCAGGGTGGCGGTCAGCAGCTTCCAGAACCGTCCCACCGAGTCGATCTTCACCCGCTCGTCGGGCGAGTGGGGAAACTCGATCTGCGGTCCGAACGAGATCATGTCCATGCCCGGGATCATCTCGCCGATGAGGCCGCACTCGAGACCGGCGTGCACCGCCTCGACCTTCGGGTCGACGCCCAGCTCGCGCTCGTGCAGCGCCTTGACCACGCGCAGCAGCTCGGACTTCATGTCCGGTTCCCAGCCGGGGTAGCCGTCGTGCTCGTCGGCCGCGGCGCCGGCCAGCTCGGCGGTAGCGCGGATCTTGCCGCGTAGCGCCTCGAGCGCCGAGGCGACCGAGCTGCGCGTCGACATACAGATGTCGAGCTTGCCGTCGGCCACCTGGGCGGTGGCCAGGTTGGTGCTCGTTTCCACCAGTCCGGGGATGTCGTAGCTCATGGTCTCGATGCCGTGTGGCAGCGCGGCCAGCAGGCGCATGATCGCCTGGCTGCTCGCATCGTCCCAGCACTCGGCCGGCGCCTCGCCGGCGCTGATCGAGATGGCGACGTCCGGCTCGACGGTCTTGAGCTCCCTGGCGATCGCCGTGACCTGCGCCTCGAGAGCGGCGGCGACGGCATCGCGATCGGCGGCCGCGACCACCGCGGTAGCGAACGACTCGCGCGGGATGGCGTTGTGGGCGGTGCCGCCGGCGAACGACGCCAGGCGGATGGCGTGGTCGCGCGAGACCGCGTGCAGCGCCCGCGCCATGAGCTGGATGGCGTTGCCACGCTGCAGAAAGATGTCGCTCCCCGAGTGGCCGCCCTTGAGGCCGCTGAGCTTGAGGTCGAGCGCCGCGGCGCCCTGCGGCGCCGGCGCCGCGGTCAG
>CALZJC010000002.1 GCA_945787525.1 Thermoanaerobaculia bacterium
GATCAGCGCCTTCTTGCCGCCGGCGCCCTGGAGCTGGACGAGCGAGTAGACGACCGCCTTCCAGATCGCGGTCTGGCCGTCGGGCTTGAGCCGGTAGAGGCCGTCGACCACACCGGTCATGTCCGTGGTGGTGTCGCGAGCGAGGCGCGGCTCGCTGCCGAAGCCGACCACGAAGGCGCGGTCGCGCCGGGTCCGCAGGCTCTGAACGAACGACGCGGCGGCGTCCTGCACGTCGGGCAGCTTGACGAACATCGAGGCCGACGAGTCGATCGCCAGGCCGACCGTCAGCGGCAGGTCGCCGGCATCGCCAAAGGTGGCGATCTCCATCGGGCGCCCCTCTTCGAGCAGCCGGAACCTGTCGCGCGACAAGTCGGTGACCGGCTGGCCCCCGCGGTCGCTGACCACCACGTACAGCTCTACCAGGTCGATGTCCAGCCGCTCGCTGGGCCCCGGGCTGTTGAGGAACACGACATCTTCGCCACTGGTGCCGTCGGCCAGACGCGCCAGGACGCGGACGAAGCCGCGCGGCGACGAGGGATCGATCTCCACCCGTTCCCGGAACGGTGGCGCGTAGCGCGTTGCGACGAGCCGGTCGCGCCAGAAGAACTCCACCCGATCCAGCCGCGCCCCGTCCGGCACCGTGACCTCCGCCCCCACCTCCACCGGGCCGACCAGCGGCGAATCGGCGCTGCCCGCCTCGGTCGCCTGCGGCTCCACGATGTGCACTTCGAGCAGGCCGCTGCCACCGTTGACGAGAACGCTGTCCCGCGCCACTTCGCCGCCACCGGCATCGAAAGCGACTGCCAGAACCCGACGAGTACGCGGCAGCGGCCCCAGGTCGAGCTGGGCGCTGAACGGCGCCGTAGCGCGCGCGATGGCCATCTCGCCATCGAGATAGAAGTCCACTCGGGTCACCGTCTTCTGGTCCACCAGGGTGCGAAACACGGTCGGCCCCATGACCATCGCGGAGTCCGGCGGCAGCAGACGCAGGAGGCGATCCGGCGCTGCCTCGAGGACGGGCAGAGCGGCGACGCCCGGCGCCGACGAGGCGCGCAGGCTGGCAAAGGTGGCGCCCCGCCGGCTGCCGGTGGTCTCTTCCACGAGAACCGCCAGCGGCTCGTGCTCGACCGCCGCCAGCGCCAACGGCAGCGCCATGCGGATCATGCCGTCGACGGCCGAGCGCACGTCCAGTGGCTGGTGGGACACGCGGACATCGTCCGCACCGCCGAGGGCGGCGAGCGTCAGCCGCAGTTCGCCCGCCGATGCCTCGGGCTCGAGCTGCAGCGTCAGTCGCGGCTCACCGTCGGTGCCCGGTTCGAGCACCGCCTCGACCCAGAAGTCGCCCTCGTCCAGCTCGTCGCGCAGCAGTTGCCGGGCCCGCGCCGCCGACACCGGTCGCGGTAGTCGCGAGCCGATCCAGCGCCGTGCCCTGATCTCTTCGCCGTTGGCGACGACCCGGACCGGCACCGGCTCCACGGCCGGTGCGTCGAGCTCCAAACGCAATAGGTGCCGCCGTCGAAGGCGGTCCGAAAGATCCGCCAACCGCAACGGATCGACCAACAGCTCGCCGCCGGTCTGGTCCGCCAGCTCCACCAGCGGTGCCACCGGATCGGCCAGAACCGGGATCTCCCCCCTTCCGCGCTGCCGCCTGCGGAGCTCTCGCGGATCGACGCCGATCGCTACCTGGCCCAACCCGCGGCCCTCCTCGAAGCGCCGCTCGAGCCGCTGGCTGTCCGATTCCTCGGCCCCGGCGAGCAAGGCGTCGCCGCGGGCCGGTGGTTGAAACGCCACGACCGTCCAGCCCAGCATCGATAGCGCCCGGCCGAGCTCGTCCGCCGAGGGCAGCGGCCCTGGCGGCGACATCTCGGCGCCACCATCCTCGCGGTCACCGCCCTCGGCGGCGCGCAGGGCCGCCGAGTAGAACGCCGCCGGATCCGCCTCGTAGCCGCCGCCGACGTAGAGCAGCAGCCGGCCGGTCGAGGTGGGCGGCGAGCGCCTCGCGCTCTGCCGCGGCCGCCGCCTCGGCGGCCGCAACTGTCGGCCGCGATCGTTCGGCGAACTGCCGGCGGCGCTCGCCCTGCAGGTGCCGCGACGACTCGCGCACCCGGATCCAGGCCAGCGCCTCGTCAACAGCCGGCGCCGAGGTCGTCGGCGGCAGAGTCGCGCGCACGGCGTCCCCGGCGAGCACGATCTCGACCGGGCCCAGAGCGGTCAGCTCGGCGGCCCGCTCGGCCAGCATGACGGCGCCGTTACGCAGCAGCAACGGCTCGCTGAGCTCCAGGTCGAACAGCACGACGACGCGCCAGGTCTGTCCCACCGGTCCGGCGTCGGTCGCCGCCACCACCGCACCGCCGGCCGAGACACTCACCTCGCCGCCGGTATCGGTGCCGTCGGGCAGCTCGACCCAGAGCTCCTGCGGCGGCTCGGTTCGAGGAGGAACGTCGCCGGCCGCCGCAAGTGCCAGCATGGCGCCGGCCAGAACAGCGCTGGCGGCCAGCGGCCGGCGCGGCGAGCGGATGGATCCGGGCTGCAGGAGGGTGCTCATGGAGGCTCTCGTAATCTGAGTCGGGAGGTGATCCGGACCGGTCGAGTCGTTGACGGTTTCGACCACGCGGAGCTATCCTAGACCCGCCTGCAAGGCAAATGCCGGCCGACCGCAAAGTCGGCGGCTTCCACCAAAGGCAAACAAGCGTCTCGAGGCAAGCCGCCGTAGGCTCCGCCTGAACCCATCGTACGGGAACTCAAGGAGGAGAACTATGAGCCAATCGATCCTAGACCTGCTGGACGGACAGCTCGGCGGCCAGGCGCTGGAGATGATCGGCAGCCAACTCGGCGCCGATCGATCCCGGGTCGAGAAGGCGGTGCCGTGACGGCGACATCAAGGACGACGTCGCCAGGATCGGCGGTTCGCTGCTGAAGAGCTTTCTGGGCAAGCGCCGCTAGTCGACCGCGGCCCAGGCAACAAACAACCACAAGGAGATCGTTGAAAGATGGGTATTTTCGATTTCGTGAAAGACGCAGGCAAGAAACTGGGATTCGGCGACGACGAGCCCGAGGCGAGGCCGGCCGCGCCGAGCGCCCCCACCGCCGCGGACATGCAGGCGGCCGCCGACCGGCGCCGGGCGATGGGCATGGTCAAGATGATCGGCGAGCTGGGGCTCGGGGTGGAAGAGCTCAATATCCGCGTCGACGACGACACGGTCACCGTCGGCGGCACCGCGGCGACCCAGGAAGACCGCGAAAAGATCGTGCTCGCGGTCGGCAACGTCGCCGGCATCGCCCGGGTCGACGATCAGATGGAAGTGGCGGCGCCAAAGGCGACCTTCTACACGGTGCAGTCCGGCGACACGCTGTCCAAGATCGCCAAGGAGCACTACGGCGACGCAATGAAGTACCCGGTGATCTTCGAGGCCAACAAGCCGATGCTCGAGCACCCCGACAAGATCTACCCGGGCCAGCAGCTCCGCATCCCGCCTCTGGAGGGTTAGCCTGCGTTTCTCCCCGGCTTCGCAGTCGAGGATTGGTGAGGAATGCTGGCTAGGCCCCTGACGAGCAACGCCCAGCCGTCGGTCCGCAAGCGCGAGATCTTCGGCTGGGCGATGTTCGACTTCGCCAACTCCAGCTACACCACGGTGATCGTCACCGTGGCGTTCAGCGTCTACTTCACGACCCTCGTCGCGCCAGGCAGCCGCGGCGACTGGCTGTGGGGCGTCGGCGTGATGATCAGCAACCTGATCGTGCTCGGCGCCGCGCCGATCTTTGGCGCTCTGGCCGACGGTTCGGGCCGCAAGAAGCACTTCCTGGCCACCACCTGGCTGGTCTGTGTCGGCGGCACGGCGGCTCTCTGGTTCGCGATCCCCGGCGCCGTGATCCTGGCGCTGGTCCTGTTCATCATCTCGAACGTCGCCTTCGCCATGGGCGAGACGCTGGTCGGCGGCTTCCTGCCCGAGATCTCGACGCCCAAGAACGTCGGCCGCGTCTCGGGCATCGGCTGGGGGCTGGGCTACTTTGGTGGCCTGGCCTGCCTGCTGCTCATCCGACCGCTTCTGGCCGGTGACTTCGTGCTGGACAACCTGGCATCGCTTCGCCTGGTGTGGCCGCTGACGGCGGCGTTCTTCTTTCTCGCCGGCATCCCGACGTTCGTCTTGCTGCGCGAGCGGGCGCAGCGTGTCGAGCACCGCTCGCTCACCAGCTTCGCGGCCGAGGGCTTCCGCCGGCTACGCGCCACCGGCCGCTCGATCAAGCGTTTCCGCGAGCTGGTCAAGTTCCTCTCGTTCTTCTTCGTCTACTGCTGCGGCCTGATGACCGTGATCGCGTTCGCCGGAATCTACTCGCGAAAGACCCTCGCCTTCACCGCCAACGAGCTGATCGTGCTCTTTCTGGTCCTGCAGCTGTTCTCGGCGGCGGGCGCCTTCGCCGGCGGTCCGCTACAGGACCGGCTGGGCTCACGGCGCACCCTGCAATGGATCCTGGTGCTGTGGGTCCTGGTCTGCCTGGCTGGCGCCGCCGCAACCACCAAGACCGCCTTCTGGTTCGTGGCCATGGGAGCGGGGCTGGGCATCGGCTCGCTTCAAGCCGCTTCCCGCGGACTCGTCGGGCTGTTCTCACCGAAAGACAAGAGCGGTGAGTTCTTCGGCTTCTGGGGCCTGGCGATGCGTGGCGCATACGCCCTGGGGCCGTTCATCTTCGGCTCGATCTCCCTGTCGACCGGCTCGCAGCGCATCGCCGTCATGATCACCGCGGTGTTCTTCGTCATCGGCTGGGTCGGCCTGCTGTACGTCGACGAGGACAAGGGGCGGGCCGCGGCCGAGGCGTGGCGCGAAGAGCGGGCGACCGGCGCCACATAGCCTCCAAGGGCGCCCCGACCGCGCAGCTGCTGCGTTCTGCCCGGTCGGCCAGGCACCTCCGGCGTTTCGTAGAGGTTTGGTGAGAAGGTCAGGCTAGAATAGCCCGTCCTTCAGAACCTGGGTTGCCGGAAGGGGGTTCCCGAGATGAGCCAGATCATCCCGCGTCTCTTCGAGGAGGCCGCGCGCGCGCGCGGCGACGCCGACGCCATGCGCTACAAGCGAGACGGCGAGTGGCTGCCGATCTCGTGGAACGGCTATCGCGACGACGTCTGGCGGGCGGCCGGCGGCTTCATGAGGCTCGGTCTCGAGCCCGGTCAGGGCGTCGCCATCCTCGGTTTCAACCGGCCGGAGTGGTTCATCTCCGATATCGGCGCCATCGTCGCCGGCGGGCTGCCGGCCGGGATCTACACCACCTGCACGCCCGACCAGTGCCGCTACGTCGCCCACCACTGCGAGGCGTCGGTGATCGTGGTCGAGCACGCCAACCAGCTGGACAAGATCCTCTTGGTGCGAGACCAGCTGCCCCATTTGCGGGCCATCGTCATGATGGAAGGAGAGAGCGCGGAGCCCGGCGTGCACAGCTGGCACGAGCTGCTCGAGTTGGGCAAGGGCGTTCCCGAGGCCGAGATCGAGGCGCGTGTCGACGCCCAGCGCCCCGAAGATCCGGCCACCCTGATCTACACCTCCGGCACCACCGGCCCACCCAAAGCCGTGATGCTGTCGCACACCAACCTGGTATGGACCGCGGCGCGGGTGCTGGAGTTCCTCGAGCTCCAGCCAGGCGACCAGTTCCTGAGCTACCTGCCGCTCTCCCACATCGCCGAGCAGATGGTCACGCTGCACGGGCCGCTGCATGTCGGCGGCTGCAGCTGGTTCGCCGAATCCATCGAGCAGCTGGCCAGCAATATCCGGGAGGTGCGGCCGCATATCTTCTTCGGCGTGCCTCGGGTGTGGGAGAAGATCCAGGCCGCCATCCAGGCGGCGGGAGCGCAAAACCCGCCACTCAAGCGCAAGATCGCGGCCTGGGCGCGCGGCGTCGGCAAGGCGGCCGGCTACGCCGAACAGCGTGGCGAGTCGGCGCCGCTGCTGGCGCCGCTGGCCGACAAGCTGGTGTTCTCCAAGGTGCGCCAGAAGCTGGGCCTCGACCGGGCCCGCGTCTGCGCCTGCTCGGCCGCACCCATCACCCTCGACACGCTGGAGTTCTTTTTGAGCCTCGGCATCCCGATCCTCGAAATCTACGGCATGAGCGAGGTCACCGGCCCCGGCACCATGTCGCTGCGCTCGCGTTACAAGACCGGCCGGGCGGGCTTCGCCATCCCCGGCACCGAGCTGGCGCTGGCCGAGGACGGCGAGATCCTGATGCGCGGCCCGCACGTCTTCCTGGGCTACTACAAGGACGAGGCGGCCACCCGGGAGACTCTCGACGACGACGGCTGGATCCACTCGGGCGACATCGGCGAGCTGGATGAGGACGGCTTCCTCAAGGTCACCGACCGCAAGAAGGAGCTGATCATCACCTCCGGCGGAAAGAACGTCGCGCCAGCGCCGATCGAGGCGAAGCTCAAGTCGATCGGCGGCGTGGCGGCGGCGGTGGTCATCGGCGACAGCCGGAAGTACCTGGGCGCGCTACTGACCCTGGACCTGGATCTGCTGCCCAAGACCACGGCGGCCGCCGGCAGCCCGGCGACGGACCTGGAGTCGGCCGCCGGCTGCCCCAGACTGCGGGCCCACCTCGAAGCCGAGATACAGGCAGTCAACGCAACCCTGGCCAGCTACGAGACGATCAAGCGCTTCGAGATTTTGTCGACCCAGTTCACCCCGGAGAGCGGCGAGCTGACGCCAACCATGAAGCTGCGACGGCGGGTGATCCACCAGCGCTACGAGGGCGAGATCGACAGCCTGTACGACGGCTGACGGCATGCCGCCCGCGCTCACGCCGGGCTCGATCAGGGCACGGCTCCATCGGAGCTACCGGTCCGCAGCCGGCCACCCAACCAGGGCCCCAACAGCGTCGCCACCAGCACCAGCAGCCAGAGGCGGCCCGCCGAGAGATCGTAGTCGCGCACCAGGTGGGCCCAGGGGTGACCGGCGACCCAGTGACCGAAGACGAACTCGAAGAGGACCGTCAGAGCGACCCAGAAGACCCCGATCCACAGCTGCCTGGCCGGCCGACCGATCGCGCCCAGCCAGCGCAGGGTAAACGCCGACACCGCAACAATAATCAGCCCGCCGGTCAGACTGCTCAGCTGATGGGCCCGCAGCTCACCCAGAGCGGGCGTGGCCATCCATTCACGGAGCAGGCCCTGGGCAATCATCAGAATCGCCAGAGCCAGCCAGACTGCAGACGCGCGAAGCCAGGGCATCGGATCGACCACCGATGGATCTGCTATCGGTGGCCCACTCTTTCTATCAAGCGGACCCGACGTTGACGACCTGGTCAGCGACCCATCAGCTCGCGCAGCTGATGGGTGTGCCGGATCGGATGCATGACCGCGTGCTCGAGCATGGCATCGATGCAGTAGGGCGGGCCCCAGCGCGAAGAGTGGGCCGGAGCGTAGGCGCGCTGCTCGGTAAGAGCCTTCAGGGGCTCACGCCAGGCCGACAGGACATTGTCCACGACCCCGTCGGCGGCGGCGGCCAGTCCGTCCGGATCCGGGTGGCCCTCGACCTCCGGCGCCGGCATCTCGACCTTCTCGCACATCCAGACCAGATAATGCGCGGCGCAGCCCAATACGTGGGCGAGCAGCGCCTCTCTCGAAGAGTAGTTGGGGTCGCTCGAGGCCGGCAGCTCCAGCCCGAGATCATCCGCCTGGCGCCAGACTTCGAGGAACTCCCTCAGGTGTCGCTCATGAAGCGTGACCAGCGCCCGCGCACCTCCGTACTGGAACGACTCCTGACTCATGGGGGCTCTCCTAGGTGAACAACAGGTTGTAGCCGAGCAGACCGGCCAGGACAAGAAAGCCGAAGCCCGGGTAGACGAAGAGCTGCGACCGCTCGCGCGACGGGATGCCCATCTTGCGCAGGCCGTAGGCAGGGAAGGTGAAGTAGACCAGCGCCTTGAGCACCTCTGCCCAGCCAACAATGGTCAGCACCATCGGGATACCGGTCCAGACGTTGTGGAAGGCGACGACGATCGAGCTGAAGATCAGGCTGAGAAACGCGCCGGCGAAAACGGCCGGCCTCGCCCTGGGTAGTGTTGACGGCCTCGTCCGGCACAGGCAACCTCCTTGCTCTACGTGGTCTGACCGAGCCGAGTCTACCGCCGGGCGGGCGGCTTTGGCCTAGCCCCCGACGAAGTGCCGGTAGCCGCGGTTCCAGTACACCAGCGGCTGATCTTCGGGCCGCGGGATGGCGTGCGCCTGGACCTCGCCGATGTAGATGGTGTGGGTCCCCGACGGGAAGCGGTCACGGATCGTGCAGTCGAGCCAGGCGAGGGCATCTTCGAGAATGGGCGCGCCGGTCACCGCTTCACCCCAGCTGCCCACGGCGAAGCGGTCCTCGTCCTTGACCCAGGCAAACCGGTTGGAAAGCTCGGTGTGGTCCTCGCCCAGAATGTTGACAGCGAAGACCGCGCCCTCCTCCTCCAGTAGCCGGTAGCCGTAGTGCTCGTGGTCGACGATCACGCAGACGAGGGGCGGATCGGGAGAGACCGAAGCGAACGCCGAAACGGTCAGACCGTGGCGCCTCCCGCCGGCTTGGACGGTGACGATGGTGACACCGGCCGGGAACAGCCGCATGGCATGACGGTACTCCTCCGACGAGATCGACATCGGGGCGACTCTAGCAGCCCGTGGTAGAGGTCTGGACGGCCGCGCGGCAAGGGCTTTCGGTTCGGCAGCCGGCAAGATCGCGACCCCGGATTCCGTCCGTTCGGGTGCGGCCGGGCCATGAGGCCGCGGCCCGGTCACCATGAGCAGCCGATCCCGTCGCCGCCAGCGTTCCAGGGGCCGCCGCCGATTTCCCCGCTGGCAGGTACCCGACGGCCGGCTGGTCGGGCCGGTCATGACCGCCAGGGTGCTCGATCTGGGCCCGGCCGGCGCTCATATCGAAACCACCAGCGCGCTGCGCGTCGGCGCTCCCTACGCCTTCACCCTCGAGCTGGCGGGCCCCAACCGCCGCCTGCACGGCCGCGTCCGGTGGTGCCGCCTGGTCGGCACCCGCGCGGCGACCGCTGGTGAGCGGACGCCGGTCTACCGCGCCGGCGTCGTCTGGAACACCCAGGGCCTGCCGCCAATCCGCCGCCCGGAGGGTGGCCGATAGCCTGCCCACCCGTGTCAGTACCGATCCAGATGGCCGCGCTCGGCGTCGCCCATCTCCACACCGCCCTCGGGGAAGTACTCTCTCCATCGCCGGTCCACCTTGCGGGCGACCTCCGGATCGCAGCACAGCTCATCGGGAAAGCCCGGCTTGAGGCGCGCATCGATGAGGATCGGCGGCCGGTAGGAGAGGTGGTTGCGCAGCGGCTCGCGACCCGCGGCGTGGATGTCCGCCGCCGGCTCGAAACGCGTGAACGTGGTCCACAGGAAGTTCATCGCCGAGGCGGCCGCGCGCCGGGGTTCGTCGGTCAGAACCACCAGCGGCCAGTCGGCGAAAGCGGCGTTGGCCGCCAGCCGGCTGGCGGCTTCGCGCTCGTCGGCGAGCCGGGGCCCGCCGACCACGAGACATCCCGGGCAGAAGACCTCGACCTCGCTGACGCCGATCGGCAGCTCGGCCGAGAACTCCCGCGGCAGCTCCCGCACCGGATCGCCCAGCCCCAGCCAGACACCCTTCGAGCCCTCGTTGACCGCCGGCCCGGTGTAGTCGAGCGTGTCCATCGACAGGTTGGCGAAAACAAACAGATCGGTCTCGGGGCGGGTGCGCGCGAGCAGGTGGACCAGGGTGGCGCGGAAGTCCTTGAGATCCACCTCCCGATCGGTCACCAGGAGGAACTTGGTCAACGACAGCTGGCCCTCGCCGAGGATGCGAAAGGCGCTGACCATCGCCTCGCGCCGGTAGCGCTCGCGCACCACGGCCGCGGCCAGCGAGTGGTAGCCGGTCTCACCGTAGGACCAGAGATCCTTGACGCCGGGCATCACCAGCGGGAACAACGGCGCCAACAGCTCCTGCAGCAGATCGCCGATGAAAAAGTCCTCCTGCCGCGGCTTGCCGACCACGGTGGCCGGGTAGATGGCGTCACGGCGGCGCGCCAGCCGCTGGACTTCGAAGACGGGGTAGTCGTGGGTCAGCGAGTAGTAACCGTAGTGGTCGCCGAACGGACCCTCGGGCCGCCGCTCCCGGGGTGGGACGACGCCGCTCAGAGCGATCTCCGCCGTCGCCGGCACCGGATGCCCCCCCGGTCCCTCGACCACCGGCAGCCGGCCGCCGGCGATGAGCGAGGCCAGCATCAACTCGGGCAGATTCTCGGGCAGCGGCGCGATCGCCGAGAGGATCAGAGCCGGCGGTCCGCCCAGGAAGATCGTCGCCGGCAGCGGCTCGCCCCGCTCCTCCGCCACGCGGTAGTGGAAACCGCCGCCCTTGCCGATCTGCCAGTGCATGCCGGTGGTGCGCGGCCCGTGCACCTGCAGGCGGTAGAGACCCAGGTTGTGGCGACCGTCCTCCGGGTGCTGGGTGTAGGTCAGGCCGAGGGTCAGGAACGGGCCACCGTCCTCGGGCCAGGTTGTCAGAGCCGGCAGCCGGGTCAGGTCGACGTCGTCGCTCACCTGCTCGAGCACCGGCCCGCCGCGCTGGCGCCTGAGGCCCACCCGCAAAGCCTCCCAGGCCAGGTCGCGCGCCCCCCACAGCCGGCCGGGGGTCGGCGGCAGCAGCTCCTCGGCCAGCGCCGCCAGCCGCCGAATCAGCCGGAACGGCCGCTGGCCGAATGCCAGCTCGGCGCGCCGCGCGGTACCGAACAGATTGGTCACCGCCGGCAGCTCGGCGCCCCGGATCCGGTTGAAGAGCAGGGCCGGACCCCCGGCGGCGATCACCCGCCGGTGGATCTCGGCGGCCTCCTGGTCGGGGTCGACCTCGGCCTCGACCACCACCAGGTCGCCGTCGCGGCGCAGCTGTTCCAGAAACGAGCGTAGATCGGCGAAAGTCTGGAGGCTCATGGGGATCCGCCCGGAGGTGTCTGACGTGAGCCGGCAGGATACCAGCGGCGCCCCCGGACGCGGGGCGGCTGCTAGACTGCGGCCAAAGAGTCAGCAGGATCTGCAGACCCAATGAGCTACGACCTCTTCTCGAGCCCGGCCGCGCGAGAGCCGGGACCGGTGGCCCTGACAGAGGCCATCGCCGCGAAGGACCTCAACAACCTCTATCTGACCAGCTGCTATTTCGCCGACCCGGTGCGCTACGCCGCGTTCTGCTCGCTGTACGCGCTGATGCGCGTCATCGACGATCGAGTCGACGCGTTGCCACAGGATGCGACCGGCTTCGACCCCGCCGGCGAGCACGATGTGCTTCGCTTCTGGGAAGAGGCGCTGTTCGAGGCGGCCGACGGAGCGGCACCGCCGTCGGGGCTGGCTGAGCGCTGCCGCATGCCCGAGGCACGGCCGCTGGTAACCGAGGCGGCGCGGGCGATGCAGCGGTTTCCCTTCCCCCGGAAGCTGTGGCGGAACTTCTTCTCGGCGATGCACCGCGACATCGAGCAAGCTCGGTTCGAGACCTACCAGGAGTTCCTCGACTACACCGAAGGAGCCAGCGTCGCGCCGACCTCGATCTACCTATACCTCGTCGCCGCCGGCAACGAGTCCAGCACGGGCGCCTACGTCCTGCCGGACGGCTTCGACCTCATTCACTGCGGCCGCCACCTGGGCGTCTTCTCCTATCTGGCGCACATCCTTCGGGATATGGCCCTCGACCTGGAGACCGGCGAGAAGGGCCTGCTCTATCTGGCGCGGGAGGACCTGAGCCGTTTTGGCCTCGACGAGGCGAGACTGCGTCAGGACCTCGAGAAGGGCAAGGCCCGGGAGTCGCTGCGAGAGCTGGCGGCCGAGCTGGCGCGGCGAGCCTACGAAGCCAGGGATCGCGGCGTCGCCGAACTCGAGCCCCTGCAGGGTCATCTGGAGCCGGACTGCGCCTTCATCCTGGAGGTCATCCTGGAGATCTACGGGCAGGCCCTCGCCAAGCTGGCCGCCGTCTCTTTCGACCCGATGACGGGCAAGCACCACCTGAGCCTCGAGGAGAAGTACGCGACCGTCAGCCGCGTCGCCCAACGCCTGGGATTCACGCCGCCGGCGGACGTTCTGTCCAGGCGGCCGATCGCCGCGGCCAGTCGCCCGCGGGCCTGACGAAATCCCACAGAAAACCGGGCCGCAGGATCTCGGTCTTGGCGACCGCATGGCCCATCAGCCCCATGAAGCGGTCGGCCCATCGTCGGCTGGCGGCGGCCCTGGCGACGGCCAGGTCCACCAGACCCGGCCGGGCGTGGAAGCGCTGCAGCAGCCTGCCGAGACGGAACTCGGTCAGCATCCGGCGACGCCACACCCGCTCGAAATCGCCCATCGGCCCGGCCGTGGAGAGATCGCCGGCCGCGATCGCCCGGTCCGCGAGAGCGGCGGCATCGACCCCGCTGCTCATGGCGTTGTGGATGCCGTGGCCGGTGAACGGATCGACGAAGCCCGCAGCGTCGCCGACCAGCATCACGCCATCGGCGACAACGCGGCGGCCGTCGTGTCCGCCGGGCAGCAGCCAGCCCTCCACGTCCCGCACGCTGTCGAGGTCCACGTGCTGCCGCAACAAGCGCTCGAGCCGCCGGCGGAGCTTGACGCCGCGCGCTCGCCGATCGACTTCGACCATGCCCACACCGATGTTGGCGCGCCCATCGGGCTGCGGCACTATCCAGCAGCAACCAGGCATCAGCTCACGATCGGTGATCACCGTGAGGTACCGGTCACCCTCCGGCCAGTCGGCGTAGGCCCGCATGCCGACGTAGAGGTCGTTGCCGCGACTGCCGCGGGCGGCCGGCGGTCGGATACCGCTCTCCCTCGCCACCCGGCTGGCCGCTCCGTCGGCACCGATGACGACACGCGCGTCGAGGGTCTCGATGCCCCGCGGAGTGTCGATCTGAAGCCGGCTGAAACGGCCCTCACCGTGCCGCCGGAGCCGCACCAGCCGATGCTCTTGCCGCAACTCGGCGCCGCAGCTCACGGCATGCGCCGCGAGCCGTGCGTCGAGCTTCTCACGAGGCAGGATTCGCCAGGGATGCACGGTGCCTCGCGCATCGCAAAACCCGCCCTGGATCCGCCGACCGCTCGCCGACACGTAGCGGCATCCGTCGAGCGACAGCGCATCGGGAGCGATGGCCTCCAGACTCGTGCCGACTCGCGACAGCGATCCGTCGACCTCTGGCAGCAGGACGTCGCCGCAGACCTTGTCACGCGGGAAGCCGGCGGCGTCGAGAAGGACCACCGACCTGCCTCGGCGAGCGAGCAGCGAAGCGGCAAGGCTGCCCGCCGGGCCGGCCCCCACGACGACGACTTCGGCAACGCTCACGCCGCGAGCGCCCCCCGCTGTCCTGCCGCCCTCATCTCCGTGTCCCGGCGCCGTCGCCGCCGGTTTGGATCGCCGCCACATGGGTTCCCGGGACCGCTCTGCCAGCCAGCGCGCGCGCCAGCCTGCCGGGCTCCAGACCGTTGAGGATCCACGAGTCGACACCCAGTCGGGCGAGGGCGGCGGCGGTCTCCAGCCGGTGCCGCATGCCGCCGGTGACGTCGGTGCCGGCGGCCTCACCGGCCGACGCCAGGACGCGGCGCAGGTTGGCGCCCGTGACCGCCTCGACCAGGCGCCCGTCGCGATCGTAGACACCCTCCGTCTCGCCCAGCCACAGCACGCGCGCCACCGGGCGACGGCGCCGTCGCAGGGCATTCACCAGGGCCCGGAAGACGCTCTCGGTCGAGCAGATGGCGGCGCCCTGGCGCCGATCCAGCACCACGTCGCCGTAGGTGACGGGCAGCAGGCGTCGATCGAGCGCGTGCAGGAGAGGCTCGAGCGCCAGGCCGACCGGCCGGCCGCCGCTGGCGCTCATGAAGCTCGACGGCGCCAGCGAGAACGGCGCCGCGCCCGCTGCGAGCCGGCCGTCGACGACCAGGCGATGCAGCGCCGCGGCGCGCGCCTGGGTCTCGGACACGCCGACCAGCTGGCTTCGACCGGCCACGCCCCGATGGACCCCATGCCGGGCCGCCGCGGGGTGGCCGAACGAGCCGCTGCCGTGGCCGACGATCAGCCGGCCGGCGCTCGCGTCCGACGCGCCTGCGATCTCGCCCGCCAACCGGGCGATCACCCGGCCGCGCGATCGGCCGGGCCGGCGCTTGTCGGTGATCAGGCTGCCGCCCAGCTTGACCAGGGTCAGCGAAGCGCGCGTCAAAACAGGTGCTCCTCGATCGACCGCGGCCCGGTGCCCACCCGGTCCCGTAGCAGCGAGATCACTCGCGGCAGCCCGGCGAGCGCCGCCGCCACCGCCTCCTCGTCTCCAGGCCCACAGATGACGTGCACGTTGGGCCCCGCGTCCATGGTGAACCAGGCGCCGACACCGCGCGCTCGCAGCTGGCGCACCGCCTCCAGGACCTCGAGCGTGCCCGGGCGCCAGTAGAAGATGGGCGGCCGGGACGACATGGCGATCAGGTGCAGATCGATCGCCTCCTGCTCGACGATCGGGCCGAGCCGTTCCAGATCCCGGTCCCGGATCGCCTGTCCCACCGCCGCCAGACGCTCGCCGAGCCGTTCCTGGCGCAGGGCGAACTGCGGGCTGGTCGAGGCACGGCGGTGGCCCTCGCGGGAGGAGACCGACTTGAAAGCTGTGTCGACCACGGCGACCAGATCGCACAACGGCCAGTGATCGGCTGGAGCCAGCGAGACGGCCGGGCTCGCGGGGTCGGCATCGTCGGCCGGCCAGCGCACGTAGCCGCCCATCACCGAGCGCGCCGCCGAGCCCGAGCCGCTCAGCCGCGCCAGCAACGACAGCTCGGCCGCATCCGGGTCGCGCTCGAGGCTCGCCGCTACCGCTATGGCGAGCGCCGCAAAGCCGGCGGCCGAGGAGGCGATGCCCGCGCCGGTGGGAAAGTTGTTGCGCGTGGCGACCCGGAACGGGACCTCGACGGCGGCCCACCGCCGCAGCTGATCGAGATGACGGCGCACGCCCGCGACGAACGCCACCGGTGCCTCTTCCAGTACGCCGCCGGCCGTCGCCAGCAGGACCTCGTCTCGGCCGGCTGCCGGTAAGCGCTCCACCGTGGTCCGCGCGCGGCAGTGATCGAGCGTCATGGACACCGAGGCGTTCTCCGGCAGCGCCGACTCCAGATCCCGCGCCCCCCAGTACTTGATGAAGGCGATGTTGGCCGGGGCTTCGACCGTTACCTTCAAGCTGCCCCCACCCGCAGCCCCGGAGCGCCCATGGCGCACTCGATACGACGCCAACCGGCGGGCGCGGGCGGCGCCCGTCGCGCTGACAGAGAGTAGACCAGCAGACAGCCGGCGGCAGCGCCGCTCAGCGCTCCGGCACCCGAGATCTTCGCCGCACCACCGGCCCGTTCCAGCCGCCGCACCATCCGGCGAACCGGCTCCGGCACGACGCCCACCTCTTCCAGGCAGCGCTCGAAGTCGCGCACCGGCGCCGCCACGGCGGCGCGGTCACCGCTCTCGAGCGCCGCGCGAAAGCTCATCGCTGCGGTGCGCATCCTGGCCAAGACGGTATCGAAGCCGGCCGGATCGTCCCGTCGGCGATCGGCGACCGCCGCCACGACGGCGCCGGTGCTCTCGGCCGGCGGCCCGCTGTCGTAGATGCGGAAGGCTTGCAGCAGCTCGGGCCGGGCCGCCACCGGCCGCAGCCGCAGTTCGCCAGCGGCATCGCGATCGGCCCACTGGAGGCCGCCGCGCAGGACGGTGCCGTGATCGACCCCCGAAGGGCGGCCGTGCTGACGCCGCTCCACCTCCAGCGCCAACCGCCCCACCCGTTCCGGATCCGCCTCGCCACCGCGCCAGGCGAGAAAACCGGCGATCACCGACACGGCCACCGCCGCCGAAGAGCCAAACCCGGCGCCCACCGGAAGCTCGGAGCGGACCCGCAGACGAAGCGGCGGCAGAGCCTCGGGAGCCCGCTCAACCGCGGCCTCGCCCAGCGCCACCCGGACCAGGGCCGCCGGGTCGTCGTCGCGCTCGAAAAGGGCGCCCTCGCGATATGCCAGCCAGCGCGCCCGGGCTCGAGCGGTGTGCTCGGCGATCTCCCGCCAGCTGCCGTGAGTGTGTATCCCGAGGTCCGGCAGATCCAGCTCGACACCCTGGCCGACGCCGTCGCCGAGCTCGGCTCGCACCCTGAGCCCGAGGGCCGCGGTCAGGGCCGGCTGACCATAGACCGCGCCGTGCTCGCCCATCAGGATCAGCTTGCCGGGTGCGGAGACAGCGACCACGGTACGCCGAGCCCGGGAGCTAGGATGAGCCGTTGCCACGGCCCAGCCGTTCGTGGGCTCCGGCCAGGTCGCCCGAGGTGAACGCCGCCATCAGCGAGATCTCGCCCGCCAGCACCGTGGCGCCGAGGATCTCGGCCAACCGCAACGAGCCGGCCCCCGGCTTGCCCGCTTCGGCTGCGGCGCCCAGCAGGGCCAGCGCCTCGCGCTGGGTGCTCAGCGCGGTGCCGCCGCCCACCACGCCGAGCGGCACGTCGGGCATGAAGATCGACGCCAGCACACCGCCCTCGCCCGACGGCTCGACCGTGGTCATGCCCATCGAGCCCTCCACCACCTGCGCCACGTCCTGGCCGGTGGCGATGAAGAACGCCGCCAGCACGTTGGCAAAGTGGGCGTTCGATCCCATCGCTCCGGCGGCGATCGAGCCGATCAGGTTCTTGCGGTACTGGACCTCGATCATCGCCTCGGCGCGGGTCTTGAGACAGCCCTCGAGGATCTCCGGCCCGAGCTGGACCTCGGCGTGGATCCGCTTGCCGCGGCCCTCGAGAAAGTTGATCGCCGACGGCTTCTTGTCGACGCAGTAGTTGCCCGACAGGGCGACGCAGCGAACGCCGGTCTCCGGCTCGATCAGCTGCTGCACGACCCGATCGCAGGCGATGGTTGCCATGTTCATGCCCATGGCGTCGCCCGAGTGGAAACGGAATCGCACGAAGATCGAGGTTCCGATCGCCTGGGTCTTGATGTCGGCCAGACGCAGGAAACGGCTGGTGCCTTCGGCGACCTCCCGGATCCGTTGCTCGTTGTCGCTCAGCCAGGCGAGGAAGCGCTCGCTCTGCTCGAGGCCGCTGGCGCGAAACACCGGCGCGCGCGTCATGCCGACGTCCTCCACCCGCACCAACGCGCCCCCGGCCTCGACGATCGCGCGGCAGCCCCGGTTGACGCTGGCGATGAGCGCGCCTTCGGTGGTGGCCAGCGGCACGTAGAGAGTCTCTTCCGGCCCGACCATCCGGCCACGCACACTCAGCGGCCCGGCGACCCCGAGCGGCACCTGGCTGATGCCGATGAAGTTCTCGCAGTGGCGGCTCGCGGCGCGCTCGGCGTCCAGAGAGTAGCGCCCCGAGTGCTCCAAGCCGCTGGAGCGCAGCGCCTCGATGGCGCGCCGCCGCACGCCGGCCGCCTGTTCGGCAGTCAGCTCCGCGGGAAGATCGTGCAGACGCCGCTCGCCGGCAACGATCGACCGCACCAGCTGCGCCAGCTCGTCCGTCTGTATCTTGGCTGGATCCACAGCTCAGATCCTCTCGCTGCGCCGTCGCAGGGGGGCGCGTCGAAGCGCCGTCAGATCGGCGGCACCGGCGCAGAACATGGCGATCTCGAGCTCACGCACCACGCGCGCGGCGCGAGCCACCACCGCTTCGGCGGACTCGTTGGCGGCCTCCAGGAAACGCTGCGCCAAACCCACCAGGTCGGCGCCAAAGGCGATCGCCTTGGCTGCATCGAGCCCGTTGCGCACGCCACCGCTGCCGATGACGGTGGCGCCGGGGATCGCCGACAGCTGGCGGATCGACAGCGGTGTCGGCTCGCCCCAGTCGGCAAACAGCTCACCGATATCCGCCTCGCCCGACCGTGCAGCCTCGATCCGGGCCCAGCTCGTGCCGCCGACCCCAGCGGTGTCGAAGATCTCGACGCCCACCTCGAGCAGCCGGCGCGCCGTCGCCGCCGACAAGCCGCAACCGATCTCCTTGACGATGACCGGCACATCGAGCCGGCTCACCACGTGGCCGATCTTGGCCGCCAGCCCCGAAAAGTCGCACTGCCCCTCGGGCTGAATGGCCTCCTGCAGCGGGTTGAGGTGAAAGACCAGCGCGTCGGCGTCGATCATCTCCACCGCCGCCCGGCACTGGTCGAGGCCAAAGCCGTAGTTGAGCTGCACCGCCCCCAGGTTGGCCAGAATCGGCACCGAAGGGGCTTCGGCTCGCACGCGGAAGCTGTCCGCCAGCGACGGGTCCTCGATCGCGTTGCGTTGCGACCCGACGCCGAGGGCGATGCCGGCCTCTTCCGCCGCCCGCGCCAGATTGCGGTTGATCCGCATCGCCTCGTCGGTGCCGCCGGTCATACAGGAGATCAGCAGCGGCGCTCGCAGCGCGCGTCCCAGGAAGCTCGTCGAGATGTCGATGTCGGCGTAGTCGATCTCCGGCAGGGCCGCGTGCTCCAGCTCCCAGGCGTCGAAGTAGCTGCCAGCCACCTGCATTCGCCGGTCGAGCGCCAGCGCGATGTGCTCCGCCTTGCGATCGCGCTCCTCGGGCTCGCCGGAGGCGGTTGGCGGGTCAGGCGGCGCCACTGGAGACTGCGGCTTCATCGTTGGCATCGGTTCATGGCTCGCGGGCGCGAAGCAGCGAGAGGCGGACCAATTATCTTACTTTGGCGGCGAGGAGGCCGCCAGCGGTGCCAGGGCTTCGTCGAAGCGCACCGGCCCGCTCAGCGGCAGCCGCGGATCGTCCGTCATCAGGAAGCCCAGGCTGGCGGCGCGCTCCAGGGAGCCATGGGTCCAGCGCAGCCGGCCACCGGTCAAACGCGCCGCGCGCTCGGTCTTGCGCGCCCCGAACATATGCCCCGGGCCGGTCGAGCAGAGAACCGATGCCGGGTTGTCCACCAGCTCGAAGCTACGCGCCAGCCGGTGCAGCGCGTCGGGGTAGCGATGATCCGCGGTCGCCTCGAACCACCAGCGGTCGTCGCGCCACGAGCCGTCCGCCAGCTCGCCGTACTGCAACGGATCGCCGCCCCCCGGCCGGTAGCGCCATTCGGTACCGGCAGGTCCTGCGCGACGTTCGAACGACGCTTCGCCATCATCGTCCACCACCACCCATGACCCGGGCTCTCGGCGCACGCACAGATCGACGCCGTCGATTGCCGCGACGACGCTGGCCACCTCCGGCTCCATGCCCTCCGCGGTGTAGATCTCGAAGCTCGAGACCAGGCCGAAGGGCGTCAGCGCCACGTCGCGGGGGCCTTCGAGACGCCGGCGATAGCGAAAGCCGGCTTCGCGCAACCCGCGCTTGACCGGCTTGAAGACGTTGCGCAGCGGCTCACCTCCTGCCAGACCGTGATCCGAGAACAGCAGGACGTAGAACGGTCGCTGCCGGCGGGCCTCCGCCAGCATCTGTTCGAGGTCGGCCAGCACGCCTTCGAACGCCTGCGGCCCCTGGAGATGCGCCAGGGTGTCGGTCGCGCCGTTGTAGACGTAGAAGACCGGCTTGTCCGAGCGCAGGAACGCGGCGATGGCGCGCTCGAACCAGCCGCGGGTCGCCTTGGCGGGCCGCAGGGCGGCCAGCATCCTCCGCGCCGGGCTCTTGCGGTTCCAGTCGAAGTAGTCGCGCCACTCGAACGGGATGCGGAAGTAGCTGAATAGCATGCCGCCCACCACCTGGCGTCGCTGCCAGTCGAAGAAGCGCGCCTCATAGCCGGGCGACTGCTCGAGCCCCAACGGGCGCAGGATGCCGCCAAAGGCGATACTGGTGGTCGAGGGGAAGCTGCTGATCAGCGGCACCGGCCCGCGCAGCCCGGCCAGCACACGGCGCTCGCCCCTCGCCGGGTCGGCGAACCGGGCCGCCGTGTCATAGGGCAGGCAGTCGAAGGCGATGACCAGGGTAGGTGGCGGTTCCTCCACCGCCCCGCCGGCAGGAGCCACAACCATCACGAGGGCGCCGACTAGAATCGACGCCAGCCCGCGGCCGGACCGACGGCCGCCTGACGCTCCGCCCACCGCCATCTGCGCAAGATACAAGATGCCGGCCCGACTCGGTTCCGCTCACTCCCCTGCGAGGCGCGCGGCGCTGGTCGGCATTGCGGCGCTCGTGGCCAGCGTCGCGATCGCCGAACCGCCGCAGACGCTGGTTGCTCGTGGCGACGACGCCTGGGAGCGGCGAGCCGAGGGCCGCCGAGGCGATCGCGCCGACACCGGGCCGATCGGCGAGGCGGTCTCAGCCTACGAGCGTGCGCTCGAAGCCTCGCCCGACTCCATCGCGATCCGCGAGCGCCTGCTGCGCGCCCTCTACTTCCAGGGCCAGTACGCCGCGGACGGCCCGCCCAGGCGTGCCATCCACGCGCGGGGCCACGAGCTGGCCCAGGAGGGGATTGCTCGACTCTCCACCGGCCTCGGCCGGGCCACGCCGCTCGATGTGCGCTCGCCCGAAGAGACCGCCGCGGCCGTCGCCGATCGGCCCGAGTCGGCGGCGCTGTTCTTCTGGGCAGCGGGTCACCTGGGTCTCTGGGCCGAGATGATCGGCAACTTCACCGCTGCCCGCCAAGGGGTGGCGGGCAGGATCCGGGACTACGCGAAGGCCGCTGTCCTGATCGATGAACGGTACGAGACCGCGGGCGGCCATCGCATCCTGGGAAGGCTTCACACAGAGGCCCCGCGCATCCCGTTGATCACCGGCTGGGTCGACCGCGACGTCGCGGTGGCCAGTCTCGAGCGAGCGCTGGCTCTGGCTCCGGGCGATCCGTGGAATCGCCTCTACATGGCGGACGCCCTTCTGCGCTTCAGGCCGCGACGGCGAGACGAGGCGGTGGCGATGGTCGAAGCGCTGATCGCCGATCTGCCGCGGCCCGGCAAGATCCTCGAGGACAGGAAGACCCTTGCCGATGCACGGCGACTGCTGGCCGAGACGCGTCGCTAGCCTAGGTAAACAGGAACTCGATCACGTCGCCGTCCGCCACCCGGTAGTCACGCCCCTCGGTGCGGAGCCGGCCGCGCAGGTGCAGCTCGTGCATGCTGCCCGCCGCCACGAGCTCTTCGGCGCTCGCCACCTGGGCACGCACAAAGCCGCGTGCCATATCGGTGTGCACGCTGCCGGCCGCCTGGCGGGCGCTGCTGCCGTCGGCGATCTCCCAGGCTCGCAGCTTGCCGTGAACGACGGTATAGAACCGGATCAGCCCCAGGTAGCGGAACGACGCCTCCACCAGCCGGTCGAGGCCGCTCGCCTGGATACCGAGCTCGACCATGAACTCGGCGCGCTCGGCGGGCTCCAGCTGGAGCAGCTCCCACTCGATCTTCGCCGAGATCGCTACCGCCTCGGGCGGCCGGCCAGCGGCCCCCAGGCCGGCGATCGCCGCCAGGGCCTTGTCTGGATCGCCCACCTCCTCCTCGCCGATGTTGGCCACGTAGAGCTGCGGCTTGGCGGTCAGCAGACCGAGCGCCTTCATCTGGCGCACGATCGTCTCCTCCAGCCCCAGCGACCGAAGCGGCTCGCCGCGCTCGAGGCACCGCCGCAGCTTCTCGAGTCGTTCGAGCTCGGCCGCCGCATGGGCCGGATCGGACTTGGCCTGCTTGCGCCGCTTGTCCAGCGCCTTTTCGACCAGCTCCAGGTCGGCCAGGGCCAGCTCGGTCTCGACGATGCCGGCGTCACGAACCGGATCGACGCTGCCCGTCACGTGTGCCACCTCGGGCTGGGCGAAGCAGCGCAGCACATGAGCCAGGACGTCCACCTTGCGGATCTCGCCCAGGAACCTGTTGCCCAACCCTTCCCCCTTGTGAGCACCTTCCACGAGACCGGCGATATCGACGAAGCGGATCCTGCAGGGCGTCGTCTCCTGCGGCCCGAGGAGCTCGCGCAGGCGCTCGAGCCGCGGATCGGGTACCGGCACCATGCCGACGTTGCGGTCGATCGTGGTGAACGGGTAGGCAGACACATCCGCCGCGCCCGCCGTCAGCAGGTTGAAAAGCGTCGATTTCCCAGCATTGGGAAGGCCGATGATGCCGACGGCGAGCATGGTCGCGAAAAAAAACCGGCTCCGTTTGTCAGAAAAAGGGCCTCAGCGGCAACTAGGACTAGTGGAGGGCAGCGCCGTCGCTGATCTTCCGACCGACCCCAATTTTTCAGGGTCGGTCCAGCGAGCGCCGCAAGGCGCTAGGCGCGGTCCGACCCTGTCAGGCGACTTCTCTCTGGGCGCTGTCCTCCCATTCGAACATCCCGGGCGGGCACTTCGGTGTCCGCCCGATCCCCTTTCGGCCAGCTGGAGGTTCATCGCTGCACCCTTCCGGTGCGCTCGAGCCGGTCGAGATGGGCGGCGATCTGCCTCTCGGCGAGGGGCCGGGCGGCCGGCGCGAGGTCCGGATAGACCTCGCCCAGCATTCCCGAGGGCTCCGACCGGCCACCTTCCCACGCCTCGAGCACCCTCGCCTCGCGCCACAACCGATGACGGGCGTAGGCGCGCAGCTTCTCCTCGGCGTCGCCCAGCACCGGGCCGTGCGCCGGGAACAGGAACCGCGGCCGCAAGCCGGCCAGGCGCTCCAGAGAAGCCAGGTAGTCGGTCATGTCGCCCTCCGGCGGGTCGATGACGATGGTGCCGAATCCGGCGACCATGTCACCGGCGATGAGCACGTCCCGGCTCTCTTCCAGAAAGCACAGATGCCCCCGGGCGTGGCCGGGCGTGTGGATCACCCGCAGGGCAAAGGGCGGGTCGTCGCCCAGCTCGAAACGCGCCCCCTCCTCCAATCGGCCATCCACGGCGACGCCCCGTTCGGCGAGCCGCTCGGCGGTCAGCGGGTGGCAGAGCACCGGGCAGCCCAGCCTGCGGCGCAGCCACTCCAGGCCGCCCACGTGGTCCGGATGATGGTGGGTGAGCCAGATGGCGATCACCCGCCGTCCCAGGCGCTCCCGAGCCGCGGTCAGCGAGGCCAGGAGCCGTTCCAGCTCCGCGGGGTGGGGGCAGCCGGGATCCACCAGCACCGCGTCACCGGTGCCCAGAAGGAAAGTGTTGGTCCGTGACGCCGGCGGCAGCGTCGGCGTGGGCAACGGAAACATCACCACCCCGGGAGTGAACTCCAGCCGGCGGTACGGACCCAGATTCGCCTCCGAGGAGTCCAGCAGGCGGCCGATTCCGTCCTCCGGGCCGTCCTCCGCCAGTACGGTCAGCAGGTGCAGGATGGGCGGCGCGGCCAACAGCTCACCCCGCCGCCAACGCTCGAGCGCCCGCCGGGGCTCGATCCACTCCCCCAGCTCCGCCTCGCCGCCTGCCGCCACCGGCTGCCAACTGCGGCGGCTATCCCACTCCAGCAGGAAGAAGCGGTTGTCGAAACGCAACGGGCCCAGCGGCGGTGTCAGCCAGCGTCCGGCGTAGACCAGCCGGTCGACGGCAATCTGCAGGCACAGGTCGGCAACGACATCGGCGAAGGTCGTCTCGCCCGCCAGCATCGCGCGCCTGGCCGCCGCCAGCCGTTCAGGCGACTCGCCCGCCAGCGGCAGGACACCGGCCTCCTCGAACAGCTCGCGCAGAGCGCAGGCCGCCACGCCCGGAGGCATCTCCGGCCCCAGCTCACCGACGCCGTCCAGCACCTTCTCCGGAATGCCCGCCGCGGGCGGGCCCAGCCCGAGTCCAGAGGGCTCGCCGTCGAGCTTCAGCTCGCTGTCCGCGCGCCCCAGTCCACCGCCCGGAAAGGCGAACCAACCACCCATGAAAGCCATCGAGCGCGCGCGCTGCACCCAGAAGACCTCCAGCCCGACGCCGGCCCGTCGCCAGAGCACCGTCGCGGCAGAGGCCCGAGGCGGCCGCGGCGGCGGCAGGGTTCCTCCGGCCGCCAGGGCCCGCTCGTAGAGGCTCGGCTCGGACACCTCGAAAGAGTACCCCAGCAGCGCGTGGTGGCCGCAGCGCGCCGCGCGGGATGCTTGCCGCCGGCCGAGGCCGCGGATAGATTGGGCTCACCGTGCCGCGCCATCCCCGCGTCGCCGCCAGCGTCGAGTCCATGCCGGGCTCGGTCTATTCGGCTTTGGCCCATCGCCTGGCCACCCACCCCGGCGAGACCTACCCACTGCACGTGGGCGACACCTGGATGGAGCCGGCCGAAGGCTGTCGCATGGGCGACCTGTCGGTGGCCGAGCACCCCGGCATGCACCGCTACGCCACGCCTCAGGGACTGCCGCGGCTTCTCGAGCTGGCCGCCGCCCGCATCGGCGAGCGCAGCGGCTCGCCGTGCACTCCCGCGCAGGTGCTGGTCGCCACCGGCGCCACCGGCGCCCTGGGAGCGATCGCCGGCGCGCTCATCGAGGACGGCGACGAAGTGCTGCTGGCAGCCCCCTACTGGCCGCTCATCTCGGGCATCGTGCGCTCGTTCCACGGCCGACCGGTACCCGTGCCCTTGATCGGCGAGGCCGGCTCGGCGGCGGCCGCGGTGGAGCTGTTCGAGAGCCGGCGCAGCGACCGCACGATCGCCATCTATCTCAACACCCCGAACAATCCCACCGGTGCGCTGATGCCGGGCGAAAGGCTGCGGTCGCTCGACGAGTGGGCGACACGACACGATCTGTGGATCCTGGCCGACGAGGTCTACGAGGACTACGTCTACAGCGGCGAGCACGTGTATCTGCGCTCCATGGCGCCAGAGCGTACCTTCTCGGTGCACTCGTTCTCCAAGGCCTACGGCATGGCCGGCAATCGCTGCGGCTATCTGGCAGGTCCGCCGGAGGTCATGGGCGAGCTGCGCAAAGTCAGCACTCATACTTTCTACTCCGCGCCTACCGCGGCGCAGTTGGCCGGCATCCGCGCCCTCGAGGGCATCGCCGATGCCTGGCTTGCCGCCGCCGTCGAGCGCTACCGCGAGCTGGGGCGGGCGGCCGCCGCGCGGCTCGGAGTCGCGCCCCCGGGCGGCAGCACCTTCCTGTTCCTCGACGTCGCCGACCGGCTCGACGAGCGCGGCCTCGAGGGTTTTCTCGAAGACTGCGTCGACGAGGGCCTCTTCCTCGCCCCCGGCCCCAGTTTCGGGCCCTACCCGACCCACGTGCGGCTCTGCTTCACCTCGGTCGAGCCCCAACGGGTCGCCCGAGGTGTCGACGTCCTGGCGCGGCTTCTCGGACGCTGAGGCAGCGCCGGCGCGCTCGAAGCGCGCCGGGGAGAGAGGGGGACCTCCTTAGCCTGCCCTTGGCTAGAGGCGCCGGTGGTCTGCCACCGGCAGCGCTGCGCGCACCTGGCGCACCCGGTCGAGATCGATCTCGGCCAGCGCCAGGCCAGGACCGTCGGGCGCCATCGCCACGATGTGGCCCCAGGGATCGACGATCATGGCGTGGCCAAAGCTCTCCCGCAGGCCCTGGTCGTCGTGACGGCCCCACTGGGCCGGGGCCAGAAGCCAGCACTGGCTCTCGATCGCCCGCGCCCGCAGCAGCGGGTGCCAATGATCGCGGCCCGTGGTCAGGGTAAAGGCCGAAGGCACGGTGAGGATCTCCGCCCCGAGCTCCACCAGCCGCCGGTAGAGCTCGCCGAAACGCAGGTCGTAGCAGATGGTCAGCCCGACGCGCCCGAGCTCGGTCGCGGCCACCACCAGCTCCTCGCCCGGGGCGACGGTCTCGGACTCGGTGAACCGGACGTCCGGCGACAGATCGACGTCGAAGAGATGGATCTTGCGATAGACCGCGAGACGCTCACCGTCCCGCCCGAACAGCACCGAACTGTTGTGACAGCGGCCGGCGTCGCCACCGCGCTCGTTGAAAGAGCCCAGCAGCAGATGGATCCCGAGCTGCCGGGCGAGATCGGCGAACCGCTCGCAGGTCGGCCCCTCGAGGCCTTCGGCGCGCCGCACCTTCTCGCCATGCGGGCCGAGGAAGTTGGTGTTCTCGGGGGTCGCTACAAAGCTCGCGCCGGCACCGGCGGCGCGCTGCGTCAGCTCCCTCGCCGCGCGCCAGTTGCGCTCCGCGTCAGAGGTCGAGTTGAGCTGTAGGACGGCCGCCACGAAGCGGCGGTCATTGGCGGTGACGGACATGGGCGGGCCGCAGCCAATCTACCACCCGCACGAGCTTCCTCGCAGCGGCTCTCGAAGGTCATCGCCGTCCTCCGGACTGGGCGTCAGGCTAGGGGCTGACGAAGATCTGGGTCAACCAGTAGGTGCTGCCACTGCGCGCCACGCCGACACCCCCGAGCTGGAAGCGCGGGTCCAGAATCAGGTCGCGATGCTCGGCGCTGGCCATGAACCGGGCATGCGCCTCGCCTGCCGGATTCGGCACCGAGGAGAGCTTGGCGAGGTTCTCGCCGGCGGTGCTGAACCGGATTCCGGCGGCGCGGAGGCGCGCCCCGATACCGCCAGCGGGACCTTCGTGGCCGAAGAAGCCCTGATCTCGCATCGCCTCGCTGTGCTCGCGGGCCACTCGGCTGATCGTCTCTTCCAGATCCAGCTGCGGCTGGACATTGCTGTCGCTCCGAGCGGCGTTGACGAGTTGGAAGGACTCGAACTCGACCTCGGCGACGGTGGTTCCGAGAGGCGTGGTGGGGCTGTCGGGGTTGGCGCCGCCGCCGCACCCGACGCCGATCATGGCGATAGCGGCCAGCAGGCCAACGCCGACTCCGAGCTGGTGGTTCGTTGCCTGCATCAACGGCCTCCGATGGGCTCCTCCCCTTCCTCGCTACGCAGAGTAGTGGAGCTCTCCTCCCGCCGCTGTGACCTTCTGCGGCCCGGGACGGTGGAATCCGTCACACTCCGTGGGAGTCGGGCCGCCCGGCGGCGCGCAGACAGCGACTCCGGAAGCGGGAGATACGCCTCAGATAGCGCAGGCCGCCGTGAAGATAGACGTCGTTGTGCCCTGCGCCAGGCACCAGATAGAGCTCTTTGGGCTCCGCGGCCGCTTCGTACAATCGGCGGCCCAACGCCGGCGGAACCCGCTCGTCGGAGCCGCCATGGATGAACAGCTTCGGCAGCGTCAAGCGTCCCACTTTGTGGATCGAGCGGAACTGGTTGCGCGCCACCAGATGCAGCGGTAGCCCGGGATGACTGGCACGGGCCATGTCGCGCACCTGGGTGAACGAGCTTTCGATGACCAGACCGGCAGCTGGCCTGTCGAGCGCGCAGTCGATGGCCACCGCACCCCCCAGAGAGTGGCCGAAAAGCAGCATCTCCTCCGGCTGCACGTCCAGCTCCTCGACCAGATGGTCCCAGGCCGCCCGGGCATCCCGGAACAGGCCGGCCTCGCTGGGCTCCCCGGTACTGCGTCCGTAGCCGCGGTAGTCGAAGGCGAAGAGGTTCACCCGCAGCCGCGCCAGGGCGGCCAACTCCTCGACCCGATGCACGATGCTGCCGCTGCTGCCGTGGCAGTAGAGAACGGTGCCCAGCGCCCGGCGTCGCGGTATCCACCAGCCGTGCAGCTCGACGCCGGAGTCAGAAGAGAACAGCCGATCCTCGACCTCCAGTCCGAGCGCCGAAGGATCTGAGTCAGTATCAGGATAGCGATCGGGCCCGAAGAGCTTCTGTCGCTGCCAGCGGTTGCGCAGATAGCCGAGCGCTCCGACGCCGCCAGCCACCGCCAGCGTCGGCAACGTGACTCCCAGCAGCTTCCGGCCCTTGGATCTAGCGCCCATCTCTGCCCCTCACAACCGCCAGCCCGCCCCGCCCTATTCCGGGGTCGACCACGAGCAGGATCCGCAAGACAACCGCAGGCGAAGCGCTCGGTGGTGCCGCCACTAGAACGGCCCGCCCATCTCCGTGACCAGGGGCTTGCTCTTGGCGGCCAGCCCGACGCCGTCGCCGAGGGGCAGCACCACGGACCGCAGCTGCGGGTGCATCATGAGGTAGCCGTTGAACGCCCGGATGGCCTCGGTCTCATCGTCCGTGTCGTCGCCCGCCACCCGGCCCTTCCACAGCAGGTTGTCGACCACCACCAGGCCACCGACGGCCAGCTTAGGCAGGAGCAGATCGAGAAACCGTCTCAGATGCAACTTGTCGGCGTCGACATAGGCGAGCTCGAACGGCCCGGCCAGGCCCGGCAGCATCTCGAGCGCTTCGCCACAGTGCAACTCGACGCGGTCGGCGACTCCGCCGCTTTCGAGCCAGGTCATCGCCTCACGCTGGATCTCCGCGTCGCGATCCAGACTGACGATGGTCGCTTCGGGCGCGCCGCGGGCGAGGCACAGCGTGCCGTAGCCGATCGCCGTGCCGATCTCGAGCACGCGCCGCGCCCGGCACGAGCGCGCCAGCAACTCCAGCAGCCGCCCCACCTCGGGATCGGAGATCGGGATCTGCCGCCCGGCGGCGACACGTTCCATCTCGGCCAGCAGCGGATCCGAGGGCGGCAGCAAGAGCTCCAGATACTCGGCCTGCTCGGGCCTGAGAATCGCGTCGGCTCGGTCTTTCATCGCCGCGATCGTACTTCAGAGATAAGATCGATGCGTCATGAAGCGACCAGCCCCGAGCCTGTCGATCATCTGTCTCGCCATCGCCAGCCTGCTTCTCGCCGGCCACGCAAACGCCCAGCAAGAGGATGCCGCCGCCACAGGGCCCCTACTGACGATCGAGGAGATCTCGGTGGAGCCAGAGAAGCCGGCGGCTGACACGCTCTGCCGGCTACGGGTCAAGCTTCGCAACGCCGGCGAGCAGATCGCCTCACGGTTGGGCTTCGCCGTCAGCCTCAACGGCCAGGATCTCGGTGTCTACGGGAATCAGATCTTCATGTTCCCGGTCGACCCGGGCACCACCGAGGAGGTCAGCCTCTACAACTTCTGGACCACGGAGACCTCGCGCGCGATGCCCGCCGACGGCAAGCTACGGGTGGAAGTGACTCTGAAAGAGGCGGTCTGGACGCAGCGCGCGATGGAGACCGACGAAGAGGGCGAGATCGAGGTCTGGACCCCGATCGGCCCGGTCGAGGATCTGCCGGTCAAGGCCTCGGTCACCCTGCAGATGAAGACCAGCGGCTAGCCTGACCTTCTCACCGATCGTCGTAGCGAAACGTCGTAGCTGCCTGAAGATGCAAGGCTTGCGACCGAGGGCACCGCAAGCGTGCTCGAAGCACGCTGAGGATGCCCGACCGGAGCGTAACGCCGCAGATTCAGGTAGATACGGCGTTTCGTAGAAGCTTGGTGAGAAGGTCAGGCTAGTCAGCCGACCAGGCCAGCACTTCGAGGCTGACGGCGCGCCGCTCGGCCGATTCCAGCTCGAGCAGGTAGAAGTTCGGCGTGATCTCAACGACGCAGGAGTCGCCGTCATCACCCGGCGCGATCGGCAGCACGACGTCGTGACTGCCCGGGCCGGCCAGCCTGACCTCCACATCGCCGCAAGCGCTCCGCACCACGGCTTCCTGTTGCGACGCACCCTCGGTGATCACCAGCTCCTGCCGGTCACCCGCCGTCGGCAGTAGCAGGCGCAGCAGGACCTGTCCCGACCCTTCGAGGCCGCTGAGGCGGAGGTGCCCCGGCCCGGTGAGCCAGCGCCGCGCCAACACCTGGCGATCCCGCCCGGGCGCGCTGGCGAGCCAGTCGGGCGAGAAGTGGAAGCTCGGTCCACCGGCCGAGTCGGGCGGTACCAGCACGTTCGTGACCCGGTATTCGTGACGATCGACGAGCTCACCCGGGGTGACCAGGGGCCAGCGCCGGCCCTCACCGTCGTAGATGCCCAGCGTCAGGGCGTAGAGGCCGGGGTCGAGCGGCGGCGCCAGAGCGGACTGATGCAGATGCACCCGGTGGTCGACCCGCCGGCCGACCCGCCACCCGTCGGGCCAGGGGTAGTCGAACGTGCGCACGACGCTGCCCGGACCGTCCAGCAGGTGAACGAAGACGTGTAGTCGACCCGCCCGCCCGGCGAGCGGCTCGTGCAGCCGCCACGAGAGGTCGAGGGCGGCGAAGCGGCGATGCGGCAGTTCGAGCTCGGTGCTCTCGACCTCGACCGTGGCCACCGCAGGTGGCTCACCGCCGCAGCCGAGCGCCAAAGCCAGCGCCGGCAGGAACAGCAGTAGGCACGAGAGAGAGCGAAGCACTTAACAGCTTTATTCTAGCTCACTGCTAGACTCCTTCGGATCCATGGATCTCACTATTCAGGTTGAACGAGTCGCCGCTTCGATCGTCGACCGGAAGGGCCGTTCGAGCGAGATCGTCCTATTCCTGCACGACGCCAGCCCGCACCTCTTCGCCACCGAGACGATTGCCGACCGCCTGAACGATCCCAACGTCGGCTTTCTGCCCTGTGAAGCCGCCGGCCGGACCGAGCTGATTCGGCTGAGCTCCCTCTCCTATGTCGAGATCCACGGTCTGCCGCCCGAGATCGAGCGGCTGCAGGAGATCGGCGCCGTGCGCAAAAGGGTCGAGCTGGAGTTGGACAACGGCGACTCGCTGGCCGGCGAGCTGATGTACGAGGCGCCGCCGAGCACCGATCGGGTCTCGGACCTGTTCAACTCGCGCGCCCCCCGGTTCCTTCTGCTGACCAGCGGCGAACGCATCCTGTTCGTGCGCCGCGACGCCGTCGCGAGAGTCCGTCTCTAGGAGGTGTAGGAGCAGATCATGGCCGCGATCGACGCCCTTCTTCGCGCTCTGCAGCGCCACCGCATGGATGCCCTGGTGCTCGCTCCGGGCCTGCGTCCCGCCCTACGGCAGGCCGATCGTGAGCACCCGGTCACCAAGACCGCGCTGGACGCCGACGCCGTCGCCCAACTCCTGGCAGAGATCTCCCCGGCGGGCACCGAGCCCCGGCCGGGAGGCCAGTTCGGCTTCGACTACGCGCTCGAGGGCACCACGTTTCGCTTTCTTGGCGGCGGCGAGGATGGCGGATGGTCGGTGAGGGCGGCAGCCGTCGGCGAGCCGGCGGAGCCGGCGCCAGCCGCGCCCGGGCCGGCCAGAGAAGCCGCGCCCGCGCCCGAAGATCCCGCGGCAGTGCCCACGAAGCCTTCGACCGGGCCCAACCCGGCGCCGGCGAGCAGGCCCGTGGCGGCGATCACGGAGCTGCTCGAAGTGCTGGTCGAGCGGGGCGCCTCCGACCTCCACCTCACCGTCGGCGACCGGCCCAGGATCCGGCTCGACGGCGAGCTCGAGGAGCTGGCCGACCTCGACCCTCCCTCCGGCGAACTGCTCGAGCGGCTGCTGCGGGAGATCACCCCGGATCACCAGCAGGCCTCTTTCGATGAGACCAGCGACGCCGACTTCGCCCATGAGCTTCCGGGGCGAGCCCGCTTCCGCGTCAACCTGTTTCGCAACCGCAAAGGAGCCGCGGCGGTCTTCCGGCAGATCCCGCACGAGATCCCCACCTTCGAGCAGCTCGGGCTACCGGGGCAGCTTCGCCGCCTGGCCGAGCTGTCCAAAGGGCTGGTGCTGGTCACCGGGCCGACGGGCTCCGGCAAGTCGACCACGCTGGCCGCACTGATCGACCTGGTCAACAAGACCCGCCGCGATCACATCATCACCATCGAGGATCCGATCGAGTTCGTGCATCCATCCCACGGCTGTCTGGTCAACCAGCGCGAGGTCGGCGTACACACGCAGTCGTTCAAGAGGGCCCTGCGGGCCGCCTTGCGCGAAGACCCGGACGTCGTCATGGTCGGCGAGATGCGCGACCTCGAGACCACTGCCATCGCCATCGAGACGGCCGAGACCGGTCACCTGGTCTTCGGCACTCTGCACACGACCACCGCCTCCTCGACCGTCGAACGCGTTGTCGAGCAGTTCCCGGGCGATCGCCAGGACCAGATCCGCATCATGCTGTCCGAGAGCCTGCGCGCGGTGATCGCGCAGGCGCTGCTCAAGCGCATCGGCGGCGGCCGCGTGGCCGCCTTCGAGATTCTCCTCGCAACGCCCGCCGTCTCCAACCTGATTCGCGAGGGCAAGACCTTCCAGATCCCGTCGGCGCTGCAAACCGGCCGCGCCCTGGGCATGTGCCAGATGACCGACTCGCTGCTCTCCCTGGTCGAGCGCAAGGTGGTCGAGCCGAAAGAGGCCTATCTCAAGGCGTCCGACAAGGAGGCGCTGCTCTCCAAGTTCCGCGCCGCCAACATCGCCTTCGAGCCGGCGACGCCGGCCAGCGCCGACCCCTGACCGCACCACCCGGTCGCCCACCGAGGCGAGCCTGCCTGACCTTCTCACCAATCGTCTACG
>CALZJC010000003.1:0-4901 GCA_945787525.1 Thermoanaerobaculia bacterium
GCCTCGGGCTGCCGAGGGTCCATCTCGAGGGCGCTCTGGAAGACGGCGAGGGCATCGATCCGGGCGCCGATCTCCTGGCGCAGACCGGCCAGGCTGACCAGCACCAGAGCCGCCGTGCGGTTGGCGTCGGCGCCGCCACGCTCGGCGTACAGCCGTGCCAGGCCGAGCGCCATCCGCCGCGAGTGGGTCGCCAGCAGGTAGCTCTCGCGGGCGTAGTAGAAACGGAAGAGCCGCTCGTGCAGGCACATCAACGGCACGAGGCTCTCCAGATCCAGCCCGGCGAGCTCGGCAGCGGCCCGCCTCTGGGCGACCTCGATGCCTTCACCACCCTCGTCGGCGGCGGTGATGGCGCCGGCCTCGAATCGGCGCAGCTCGGCGCTGGCTGCCTCGAGATCGTCCTCCAGCCAGGCGTCGAAAGCGCGGCGATACGCCGAGAGGGCCAGCCGCTGCAGCGCAGATCGGCCTCTGGGGGTCGACCGGGTGTCGGCCGGGACCGGATCGGCCTCGGGCGCCGGCGCGCGGTCGAACCAGACGGCGCCGTCGGCCAGCTGTTCGGCGACCAGATCGAGGGGCAGGCGCAGCCATCGGCCGGGCTCGTCGGCGGTCGCCATCTCGAGCAGATAGCTCCCCGGCTCCCAGGCCGCCAGATCCAGCGCGATGTCGGGGGGAGGCAGATCGCCGGCGCGAGCTCGCGCTCCGGCCGGCCCGAGCTCGGCGAGCGGCTGTCCGGTGGAGTCCAGGAGTCGGGTGACGGGAAGCGGCTGTCCAGCGCCGGTGGTCAGCCAGAGGGGCACCGAGTCCCCGGCCGTGGCCACCAGGCGGGTGGCGGGCAGCAGGTGGTCTTTGTCGAGTGGTGGCGGCAGTTCGTCGGCGCCGCCGCGGGCCACGAGCCAGCGCTCAGGGCGCTCGAGAACCAGGAGCGGCGCCGTCGGACCGGACAGCTCCAGCGGAGGCTCCGTCTGTGGCTTGGCTGCCGCGAGCGGCAGCGTCTGCAAGGCGAACCTGCCACTTGCGCGATGCAGAACCAGCAGCCGTACCGATCCCGCGGTGGCTCCGCCGGGCAGGTCGACGCGAGCCAGGAGCTTGACGCCGCCTCTCTCGAGGGCGGCTCGCCGGGCGGCGAGATCGAGCCTGAAAGCGCGCGTCAACGTCGCGCGCAGGCCGCCCGCGCTGTCGAGGACGTAGGCGTAGACCTCGACGATGAGCTGCGGTCCGGTGGCCGCCTCGAGCAGCGAGGCCCCGACCAGGTCGGCGACCACCAGGACCGCCGTGTCCCCGGTGGGCGTGGCGAGGGCCGTGGCCAGGAAGGAGGCTTCGAGATCCCCGGCCTCCTGACCGCTGAGCAGGAGAGCGGCGGATCTGGCTTCGAGGCCTGCCAGGTCTACGGTGGAGATATCAGCGGCGGCGCCTTGAGCGGTGGCCTCGGAAAGGCCCAGTGTCGCGGCGAGGACGACCACCAGCGTCACGCGGAGGAACGCTGACCCTGATCTCGTCACGGCGGCGTGGCCTTGTCGGCCGGGGCCAGGCTAGCTCCCAGCCGGTTCAGGCCGGGTGACCGTCCCGCCGCCGACGTCGAGGTCGAGCGCCTGGGTGGAGTCCTGGGCTGCCACCTCGTCGAGCAGCGAGACCGCGAGTCGCTGCGGGCCGGGGCGCATCTGCAGGTTGACCCCGCAGGCGGCACTTCTGCCTCGGGCGGCGAGAATCTCGTCGTTGGCGATGCGGATCGGGCAGAGGTGGCGGGTTATGTCGGAGACCCTGCCCTGCTCGTCGCGCACCATGACGAAGACGGATACCTGTGCCTGGTGCTGGGCGGCTCCCGGCAGAAGGACCAGCCTCTCCAGAGGCACACCGATCCTCAGCGGCACCAGGAAGCTGCCGTCCTCACCGGGGCTCGGTGCCAGAGCCGCGACCGAGATCTCGAGCGGGTTGGACTCCGGGTCGGCCAGGAGCGCCGCGCGGGTCCGCTCTTCGGTGCGCTGGACAACGGTGAGGTCGCCAAAGCGGCGGCGAAAGCGTAGCAGCCAGCTTCCCTCACGCCCCTCCACACGAATATCGCGGGCCGTGTCCTCGGCCAGCGGTTCACCGATGTAGCCCAGCGAGTAGTAGTTGTCGCCGTCCTCGATCAGGCCGCTCAACACCGCATCGGCGTTGTCGGCTCCCAGCGCGTAGCGGCCGCCGGTCTCCTCCGCCATGATGATCAGCGACTCCTGGGCGGTGCGCTCGATGCCGGCCGCGACGTCACTGTTCCAGTTGCCGAAGTTGCCGCCAGCCCCGGCGGTGGTGGCGGCGGAACCTCTCACCAGTGCCGCCGAGTGGGGGGAGTAGAGGGTGTAGAAGGCGACGCCACCGGTGTTGGCGCGCGTCACCAGGTCCTCGAAGTCGAGCGACAGGTCGTAGCGCTGGGTCTCGAGGTCGGGGCGAACCTCGATCTGGGCTGCGATCGGATCCAGACGCCTGGCGAGCCCGTCGAACAGCGCCCTGCCCGGGCGCACGGGCAGGCCGTCGCTGATGTAGACCACCGACTTGCGGCCGCTGAGTCCGGACGCCATGGCGACGAACTCCTGCACCACGCCGAGGGTCTGCCGCGTGTGCACCATCTGCTGCTCGGCGAGACCACGGATCCGCGGCAGCACGGAGCGCGCCGCGGCGGTGACTTCGAGGCAGATCTCCGACTGGAATCGCTGCTGGGTCGAGCCCTGAGTGGTGGCGAAGAATCCGCTGCAGGCCTCGACGTTGAGGTCTCCGATGTCGCCCAGAATCTGCCGCCGCTCGACGTCGAATCGCTGACCCACGCTGGTGGTGCGTTGAATCGACTCGAGGGCGGCGAAGACGTCGTGCGGGGCCGTGGCAAAGCCGTCGCTGTGGACCGCCAGAGTGCGCCCGTTGGAGGCCACCATCACTCGCAGGTCCTGGCGCCAGCTCTCGAGCAGAAACGCGCGCAGACGGGCCAGGATCCGGGCCCGGTTGGTCTCGGCGATATTGGCCTGATCGACGAACAGGATCATGTGGTGAAGCCGTTGAGGGATCGGAACCTCGTCTTCGGCGCTCGGCTCCCCGGGCAGCGTCACGCTCAGAGTCGGGTCTCCGGCGGCGGCGTAGAAGTTGGAGATCTCGACCGGCTCGCCGTTCTCGAACAGCCGGAAGTCGTCGGCGCTGAGGCCCCTGACGGGCTTGCCCTGCTTGTCGGTGACGACCACGTCGACGTTGACCACGTTGACGTCGGTGGTGCCGCTGAAGATCGTCTTCCAGGTGATCTCCTCTTCCTGAGCCACTGCCGGCGCGGGCATCAGGGTAGCCGGCAGCGCAAGGGCGAAGAGGGCGACTCGAAATCGGCTTGCAAGGAGCACGGAGCGAGCTTACCTCGTTTGCCGCCGGCGCCCCGGTGGCGAGCGGCGGATCGGCTCGGCGGGCAGGGTGCCGAGACTATAATCGGGGGCCCTGCGGGGGTGCCCGCCTGGGCCGGATCATGAAACACCCTCTGCGCTCCGCCACACTGCTCGCCCTCGCCCTGGGGCTCCTCTCGACTGGCCCCGGCCCGGCCCAGGAAGCCGATCCGTTGGCCAGCCTGTTCACGGACTCGGTTCGGGTCGAGGTCGTCAACGTCGACGTCTTCGTCACCGACAACCGAGGCAAGCCGTTTGCGGGCCTGGGTCGCGACGATTTCGAGGTGCTGGTGGACGGCGAGCCGGTCGAGATCTCCAACTTCTACGTCAGCGCGTTGTCCGACAGCCGTCGGCGACGGCTGCCCGAGGCGCCTTCTCCGGCCGCCGAGCCGTCGACGGTCGAGCCGCCAACGAGCGAGCCGTCTCGGGATCAGCAGCTGCTCCTGGTGATCTACGTCGACAACAGCAATCTGCGGCCCCTGACTCGCAACAAGGCGTTCCGCTACCTGCGGCTTTTCATGCTGCGGCAGTTTGGGCCCGACGACCGCTTCATGGTGGTCAGCTACGACCGCAGTCTGAACGAGCGCCAGGCGCTGACCAGCGACCCCAACGCCGTGATCTCCGCGTTGATCGAGATGGAGGATCTGAACGGCTATCGCCTGCAGGCGGACCTCGAGCGCCGCGACATCCTGAACGAGATCTACGACGCCAGGGGGCCGGCCGACGTGGGCAGCTCGGCCACGGCCTATGTCGAGTCGGTCTTCCATGACCTCAACGATTCCATCGACTCCCTCAAGCGGCTGGTCGACTCCCTCGCCGGGCTGCCGGGCCGCAAGGCCGTGCTCTACGTGAGCGACGGCATCGCCATGCGCGCCGGGGCGGACGTCTTCTCGGCGTTGGCCGAGCAGTTCCGTCAGCCCCAGGAGGAGATGCGGGCGCTCAACTACGATGCCAGCCGCCGCTTCGAGACCCTGGCCGCCCAGGCGAACGCGAACCGCACCGTGATCTACAGCGTCGATGCCTCCGGGCTGCGGCCGCACGGCAACGCCGACGTGACCACCTACCAGGCCGGCCGTGGCAACAGCGTCGAGTCGACCCATGTCGCCAACCTGCAGGACCCGCTGTTTCTCATGGCCAACGAGACCGGCGGTCAGGTGATCGCGAACACGAACCGGTATCAGCCGCTGCTCGAGCGGATCGGCGAAGACTTCCGCAGCTACTACTCGCTGGGCTTTGTCTCCCAGACGGTCGGCAGCGGCCGCTACCACGCGATCGACGTCAAGCTGCCCGGGCGCAAAGTCCTCGAGGTGCGGCACCGTGAGGGCTCTCGCGACAAGCCGGTGCAGCAGCGGATGACGGAGAGTGTCGAGGCGGCGCTGCGCTTCGGTGTCGAGCAGAACCCATTGGGTGTCAAAGTCGAGTTCGGTCCGCGCACCCGGGAGGACAGGCAGCTCTACGCGGTACCGTTGACCATTCGCATTCCGATGGCCAGGCTGGTCTTTTTCCCGGTGGAGGAGA
>CALZJC010000003.1:4949-53494 GCA_945787525.1 Thermoanaerobaculia bacterium
CGGCGAGACCTCGGCGGTGGAGCAGATCCTGCACCCGATCGCCATCCCGAGAGCCCAGATGGAGCGCGCCCTGGTCAGCGACTACCGGCTCCAGCACACCCTCAGGATGAAGCCCGGCAGGCAGCTCCTGGCCATCGGCGTCCGGGATGAGATCGGCGCCGTCTCCTCGATCGTGCTGGAGCCTCTGGAAGTCGGCAGCTAGTCTTGTGAGCTCGGTTCACCGCCGGCTACCGCTCGCCGCCCTCGTCGCGGTGCTGGTGTCGTCGCCCCTGGGCGCCGGCGACGAGGCTCCGTCCTCGGCCTCTCGGCCGGCCGTGGTGCTCGAGCTGTTCACCTCGCAAGGCTGCTCGAGCTGCCCCGCCGCCGACCGGGTGCTGAGCCGCCTGGGCAGCGAGGAGCGGGCCGACGGCGTCGCTCTGGTGCCGCTGGCCTTCCACGTCGACTACTGGAACCGGATCGGCTGGGTCGATCCGTTCTCGTCGCCCCGCTGGTCGGCGCGCCAGCGGCGCTACGCCGATCGGTTTGGCCGGCGCTCGGTCTACACGCCGCAGATCGTGCTCAACGGGCGCGCCGAGCTGGTGGGCTCGCACGAGGGCCGGTTGCGAAGGGAGATCCCGTCCGCCGTGCCGTCGCGTGAGGTGGGCCGGGTCGAGATCCTGCAGGCGCGCCTCGACGGGGCGCGGTCCGAGCTGGTCGTCGATCTGGCGGCCGAGCTGAATGACGGCGGCGAGGCGCCGCGAACGATCGCCAACCTGGCGCTCTTCGAGAGTGGCCTGGTGACCCGGATCGGGTCCGGTGAGAACGCCCGGCTGACGCTCGAGAACGACTATGTCGTGCGGTTGCTGCGGCCCGTGATCGCCTTCGAGCCGGGCCGGCCGGCGCGGCGGGAGCGCACGAGGATTGGGCTCGATTCGCATTGGGCGGTCGACAACCTCGGTCTGGCGGCATTCCTCCAGGATGCGCAGACGCTGGAGATTCATGCCGCTGTCGTGCTCGAGAAGCTGGCGCGGCGATGAGGGTCGCCAGATAGAGCCGGCCAGCGGCAGACGCGGCTCGCGCGGCACTGCCACGGTGCGGCTCGAGATGTTCTACGGGTCGTAGCGGAAGTCGCGAAACGACACCCGGAAGAACAGCGAGTACAGCACCGGCACGACGCCCAGGGTCAGCGCGGTGGCGAAGACCAGGCCCCACATGATGGCTACGGCCATCGGCTGGTACATCGGGCCGCCACCGAGATAGAGCGGGATCAGCCCGCCGAGGGTGGTGACGGTGGTCAGCAGGATCGGTCGCAGCCGGCGCTGGGCCGACTCGACCACCGCCATCTGCGAACTCGAGCCGTTCTCCTCGATCTCGAGGCGGATCCGATCCAGCAGCACGATGGCGTTGTTGATGACGATGCCGGCTAGCGAGATGATGCCCAGCAGGGTCATGAAGCCGACGTAGGAGCGCATCACCACCAGCCCGACCGCCACCCCGATCACCCCCAGCGGGATGGTGATGAGGATGATCGCCGGCCGGCGCAGGGAGTTGAACTGGGTCACCAGCAGGAGCACGATGATCAGCCCGGCGGTGGGCAGCTGCTCCATGATCGAGGCGTTGGCCTTCGCCGAGGCCTCCTCTTCGCCGCCCAGCTCCCAGCCGTAGCCCAGCGGCCAGCCGGCGCTTTCGCGCTTCAGCCATGGCACCAGATCTTTGTTGATCTGGCTGGCCGTGAAGCCGGGCTCGAGATCGGACTCGACGGTGACCGTCTTGAGCCGGTTGCGCCGGCGGATCTTGGCCGGCTGCCAGGCGAGCTCGATCTCGGCCACCTGCTGCACCGGCACCGAGCGGCCGGTGGCCTGCGAGAAGACGTTCAAGCTGGCTACCTGTCGGATGCCGCCGGCCGCCGCCTGCTCCGAGCGCAGGGTGACCGGGATGACCTTGTCGTCCTCTCGATACTCGGTGGTCTCGAAGCCCGAGAAGACCGTCTGCAGCGACAGGGCGATGTCCTGGTTGGTGACGCCGGCGCGTCGCGCCCGGGCCTCGTCGATGCGCACCAGGAGCTTCTTCGAGCGGGCGCCCCAGTTGTCGCTGATGCCCCGGGGGCCGGCCAGCTCGCCGAGCTTCTGCTTGGTCCGGTCTACGAGGTCGAAGACGACGTCGGGGTCGCGGCCCGAGATGCGCACCTCGACCGGGCTGGCCGACGGTGGTCCCAGCGGCAGGGGATCGATCGTCGCCTTGAGCCCGGGAAAGCCGGCACAGAACTCGCGCAGCCGCGCCAGCGCCACGTCGACCTGGGGGCGACTGGTGGTGTTGATCAGCAGAAAGGCGTACTCCGGGCTGGGCGGCTCGGGGTTCGAGGAGAGGATGAAGCGCGGCGCTCCCTCGCCGATGAAGGCGGCCCAGTTGAGCACCCCCTCCTCGCCCGCCGCGACCTGGTCCGGGGTCAGCCGCAGCTGCTCGGCGATGAACGTCTCGACCTCCTCGACCACCGCCTCGGTGGCCGAGAGCGGCGAGCCGGTGGGCAGCCGCAGCTCGGCCTGCAGCGTGGCGCGCTCGTTGGGCGGGAAGAAGATCACCGGCACCAGGCCGAAGAGCCGGAGCGCGCCGAAGAAGACCACCCCGACCAGCACCAGGCTGATCACCGGATGGCGCAGGGCGAGCAGCAACCCGTCCCGGTAGCGGCGGTAGAAGGTGGTGTCGAAGCCGCTCTCGGCGGCCTTCTTCTTGACCTTGAGAAACAGGACGCAGAGCAGCGGAATCATGGTCAGCGACAGCACCCAGGAGCACAGCAGGGTGATGGTCACCACCTGGAACAGCGCCTTGGTGTACTCGCCGGTGGTCGATTTGGCGAGCGCGATGGGGAGAAACGCGGCGGCGGTGGTGAGCGACGAGGTGAGCAGGGGGATCCGCAGCTCGGCCGCCGAGCGCACCGCCGCCTCGACCGCGGCGATGCCCTCGGCCATGCGCACCATGATCGACTCGGACATGACGATGGCGTTGTCCACCAGCAGCCCCAGGGCGATGATCAACGCCGCCAGCGACATCTGGTTGATGCCGATGCCGAACAGGGCCATGAAGATAAAGCTGGTGATGATCGCCATCGGAATCAGGCTTGCCACCACCAGGCCGGTGCGCACGCCGAGGGTCAGGAGCATCACCAGCATGACGATGGTCACCGCCTGGGCCAGGTTGCCGACGAAGTCCTTGACTTTCTTTTCCACCGCGTCGGCCTGGAAGACGACGTAGTCGAACTCCACTCCGATCGGGTACTCGCTGCGCACCCGGTCGATCGTCTCGCGCACTGCCGCGCCGAGGTCGAGGATGTTGCCGCCCTCGCGCAGCGAGATGGCCAGCGCCAGCCCGGGCTCGCCGCTGGCCCGCATCTTGGCGCGCGGCGGGTCGACATAGCCGCGGTAGACGCTGGCGACATCCTGCAGGGTCAGCAGCTCGCCGCCGGGCAGGCTGATGACCGTGCGGCGCAGCTCCTCCACCGACTCGAAGTTGCCGCTGGGCTCGAAGACGATCTCCTCGAACGGCGTGCGGACCTGCCCCCCCGGGTTGATGATGTTGCGGCTCTCGAGGATCTGCCGCAGCTGCAGCGGCGACAGGCCCAGCTCGGCCAGCCGGGCGTTGTTGTACTCGACGAAGATCCGCTCGTCCTGGTCGCCGTAGATCTCCACCTTGGCGACCTCGCCGATCAGCAGCAGCTCGTCGCGCACCTCGTCGGCGACCTTCTTGAGCTCGGCGTACGAGAAGCCGTCGCCGGTGATCGTGACGACGGTGCCGAAGACGTCGCCGAACTCGTCGTTGACGACGGGCCCGATGATGCCGTCGGGAAGCTCGGGCGTGACCCGCTCGACCTTGCGCCGCAGGTCGTCCCAGATCGGCCGCATCTCCTTGTAGCTCTCCAGGATGTTGACCATGATGATCGACACGCCGGTCTTCGACTGGCTGGTCACCGAGTCGAGCTGCGGGATCTCCTGGATCGCCTTCTCCAGCTTGTCGGTCACCAGCTGCTCGACCCGCTCGGGGCTGGCGCCGGGGAAGATGGTCTGCACCATGGCGGTGCGGATGATGAAGCCTGGGTCCTCCGACTGCGGCATCCCCAGATAGGACTGGATGCCGGCCACTACCAGCACCGCCAGGACGACGAAGGTGACCCGGTTCTTCTCGATGGCGGCGCGGGTGAAACTCATGCCGCGCTCTCGCCGGGGGCGGCGGCGAGCACCTTGACCGCCATACCGTCCGAAAGGCGGCGGACCCCGGCGGTGACCACTTCCTCACCCTCGGCCAGGCCGTCCAGGATCTCGATGCCGCCCAATCCCTCGGTCGGCTCGCCGACTCGTACTGCCCGCCGGTGCACCACGCCGGTCCCGTTGTCGCCGCGCTCGAGCACAAAGACGAAGCGGCCGTCACGGTCTTCGCCGATCGCCACGCCAGGCGCCAGAATCCGCTCCCCGCGGTCTCCTTTGAAGGTGAATGTGACTTCCGCCGCCATCCCGGAGCGTACGTCGTCGGCCGGCTCGGCGATGCCGGCGGTCACCTGGAAGGTGCTGGCGCTGCCGGTCACGGCCACGCCGACCTCGGTGATCTCCGCCGCCAGCTGCCGTCCGGGCAGGGCGTCGAAACGCACGCTGACCGGCTGGCCCACTTCCACCTGGGCGATCAGCACCTCGGGCACCGCAACCTCGATCTCCGGCTCGGCACCGGCGGTGAGCAGGAAGACCTGCCTGCCGGCGCCGACGTTCTCGTTGACCTCGAGCGAGACCGCGGCGATGGCGCCGTCGCTGGGCGCTCTCAGCACGGTGTAGCCGACCTGCTGGCCGGCCTGCTCGAGCCGCTTGGCGCTCGACTCCACCTGGGCCTGCGCCGATTCGGCGCCGGCGCGGGCGGCGTCGAGCTCGCCCTTCGAGGCGTTCTTGTTCTCGTACAGGGCGCGCACCCGCTCGTAGTCGGCCTCGGCGCGCCGCAGGCCGGCCTGGGCCTGGGCGAGACCGGCCTCGGCCTCGTCGACCTTGAGCTCATAGTCGGTGGGATCGAGCCGCGCCAGTATCTGGCGGTTGCGGACCCGGTCGCCCAGCGCCACGTCGACCGAGTCGACGGTGCCGGCCACCCGGAAGCTCAACCGCGACTCGACGCCGGCGCGCGCCACCCCGGCCAACGTGCGGGTCACGCCGCCGCCGCTGCGCTCGACGAACACGGTGCGTACCGGTCTGAGCTCCGGTGTCGCCGCTTGCGGCTCGTCGCCGCAACCGGCGAGGCCCGTGGCCAGGGTCAGGATCAGCAGGCCGAGGCTCGGCCGGGACAGCTCGCGCGGATCGTTCATGGGCTCGGCTCCGTTGGTGTCGCGCCGGCGCGCTCGAAATACTCCTCGAGCCGCTGGTACCAGAGGTCCCGCTCCACCGGGCCGAGAAAGAAATCGAACCGGTTGGCGGTGCGCTGGACGTCCATCAGGTCGATGAAGAAGTCGTAGATCGAGTTGGCTTCGAGCAGCTCGGCGTTGAGCGCCACATTCTGCGCATCCAACAGCTCGAGGATCGACACCGCGCCTCGGGCGTAGGCGTCCTCGACCAGGTCGAGGCTCTGGTGCGCCGCCTCGGAGGCCTGCCGCGACAGCGCGATGCCGGCGTACGAGGCGCGGGCCAGCTCGACCCCGGAACGGATCCGCTGGGCGATCCTTTCGGCCACGGCGTCGCGCTCCAGGCTCAGCCGGTCGAGGTCGATCGTCGCCTGCATCGCCGCCGCCCGCTGGGCGCCGCCAGCGAACAGGGTGACAACGGCGCTCAGGCCGAGGCTCCAGCTGGTGTCGTCGGCCGTCGGCAGGGAAAGGCCGGGCAGCGAGACCGCCTGGGAGCCGGCGCCCGAGCGGGAGAGCCGCTCATCGAGGCTGGCCTGGAGGCCGATCGTCGGTACCCAGGAGGCGCGTCGGGCGGCGGCGACCGCGCGCCGCTGAGCGGCGATCGCGGCGTCGAGCGCCCGCAGCTCGGGCGCTGCAGCCAAGCCCTCGTCGACCATGAAGTCGCGCAGCACGCGCAGCCGCTGCGGCGTCGTGGTGTAGCCCTGGAAGCGCTCTTGACCGGTGATCAGGTAGGCGTCGGTCAGGTTCACCTCGGCGGTCAGGAAGCGCTCTTCGAGGTCGCGGTGCAGCAGCCGGTTGAGTGCTATCTCGGCCACCCGCCGTTGGGCCAACGCCTCGATCAGCCCCTTGCGGTCGGTGGCGATCTGGCTCTCCCAGCGGAACACCTCGGCCGGGTTGGCGGCACCGATGGTGCGTCGGATCCGCGCCAGCTCGAGGTTGGACCGGGTGAGCTGCAGGTTGTTGCGCTGCACCTGGGTCAAGGTCTTGGCACGCAGCAGGTTGAGATAGGTGACCGCCCCCTCGAGCGCGATGTCGAGGCGCAGCGCTTCGAGCTCCTGCTCACGCGACAGCTGCACGTTGCGCTGGATGGCCAGATTGGCGAGCGCTCCGTCCGAGTAGAGCAGCTGCCGGACGGCGGCCGAGCCGGTCAGGGTGCGCTCGGCCTGGGAGCCGAAGCTGGCCGCGGCGCTGTCGTCATCGATCTGGACACCGGTGGCCGACAGGTCGAACTGCGGCCGGAAAGCGGCTCGCGCCTGCGCCACGTCCTGTTCGCCGGCCGCCACAGTCAGCCGCCGTGCTGCCAGATCCAGGTTGGCCTCTATGGCCAGCTCCACCGCGCTCTCCAGCGCCAGCGTCGGCAGGTCCGAGGCCTCGGGGTGCAGCAGGCGGGCCTCGACCAGCGTGCCCCAGCTGGGCGAGACGCCGATCGCCCGAGCGGTGGCCATGTTGATGGTCAGCTGGTCGCGCATCTCGAAGTCGACCGGCAGCTCGCCGGGCTCGGCGCCGAGCAGAATGCGCTGCAGGTTGAGCGCCAGACGACGGGTCAGCCGCGGCAGAAACTCGTCCGAGCCCAGGCTGGCGAGCATGCCGAGCTCCACGTCGATGCCACCCAGCGCCGAGAAGGAAGGCAGCCGGCGCTCGTTGAGGCCGTCGATCAGCCTGCGCCTCTCGTCGGGCGACACCAGAAAGAGAGGCCATACGAAGACGGCGTCGACGTCGGTCGAGATCGCGGTCAGGGCCTCGGCGGCGTTGTCGCGGACGCCGATGTACTGGAACTCCAGACCCAGCTCGCGGAGGGTCTCCCGGGTGCGCGGCTCGAGCCCCGGGATCGCCTCGAGCAGCGCCGCGATGGTGACGATCGCCACTTTGCGAAACGGCACCAGCTGGCGGAAGAAGCCCAGCTCGTCGGCCAGATTGTCGGGCAGCGAGACGTAGCTCAAGTTGGGCACGCCGCTGGCGCCGTTGTCGAACGGCGCCCCCTGGATCACCCGATCGATCATCACCGGTGCGATGACCGGCTTGGGCAGGGCACCGCGGCAGCAGACGGAGTGGGAGGCCAACATGCCCCAGGTGATCACAACGTCGACCTGCGGGTCGGCGAGCAGCAGTTCGAGGTTGCTGCGCGCCGTCTCGGCCGTCCAGTCACCGATGAGATAGGACTCGTCGGGGAACCGCACATCGAACTCGCCCTCGGTCAGCGCAGTGACCTCTCGGCGGGTCAGCTCCCGGATTCCGGGGTTGCCTTCCCAGGGCCCGTCGACGACGACCCCGACGCGCACCATCGGCAGCTCGGCGGCGACCAGGCCTGCGGCACAGAGCCAGCCCGCCAGCAATGCCACGACCAGCAGCCGAGCTCGCTTCGCCCTGCGATGGCTCCAGCGGTTCTTGACAACCGTCATTCTGGCCATTCCTCGGTGCCTCTATGGTCGAAAAACCGATGGTAGCGGCTGGAGAGGCCGAGTGCCAGTCGGTTCTGGCGGTAGACTCATGGCCTCGATGCGAGGAGACATCCGAGGCGTTCTGGCGTCGCTGGTTCTCGCTGTCCTCATGTCCGTGATCCCGGCCTCTGCAGAGACGCTGTTCGAGGACGATTTCGAATCCGGTCTCGCCGGCTGGGAGGTCAGCGATCCGGAGACGATCACTATCGTGGACTCGGGCGATGAGGCCTACGGCAGGGTGCTCCATCTGGCTCCAGCCGGGGCGCGGCTGCACGCCCTGATCCGCGGCTCCGAGAGGTGGGGTGGCTATCGGATCGAGGGCGAGGTGCTGTTTCCGGAGGACGAGCACAACTACCTGGGCCTGATCTACCACTACCGCCAGGACGACCGCCGGGTAGATCTGGGCTCGCTCTACATCAAGGGCAATGGCAGCTACATCCGGGTCAACCCGCGGCGCGACTGGAATCCGGGCCGCATGCTGTACGAGGAGTACCGCACGGCGCTGACCGGCGATGACGCCATCGTTATCGGCGAGTGGCAGTCGTTCGCGGCCGAGGTCGTGGGCTCGGTCTGCCATCTCTATGTCGGCGATTCGAGGACCCCCAAGGTGACCTTCGACTACTACGAGGCCGACTCGGGCCGGGCGGGGTTCAAGCCCCGGGTCGTCGGCGGGCCGGTCTGGCTGGACAATGTAAGGGTCGTCAGCCTGGATCGGCTCACGTATCGTGGCCCAAGGCTGCCGCTCGGCATCACCTACGACACCGCCGATGCGGTCAGCGGCTGGGAGGTCCTGGGTCCGCTGACAAGAACGGTTCCCGAGGTGGAGGCCGCCGGCGGTTTTGGTGAGGGGGCCGAGTGGGTCGAGGACGACGGTCGGCGGGTCGGCTGGCGGCCGTTCGCCGTCGACCCGCGCGGAGCGGTCCTCACCGGTCGGGTGACCGAGTATCTGGGGAGTCGCACCGTGGCCTACTTCCGCGCCACCGTCGAGGTGCCCGAGGGACCGCGGGTCCGCTTCGAGCTCAGCTCGCTGGACAACCTGGCGTTCTGGACCGACGGTGTCTTCGACGGCTACTTCGAGCTGCGCGATCGTTTCGCCTGGCACGATTTCGGTCGTAACCCGGAGCACCCGCGCACCAACGGTTACGGCGAGCTCGACCTGGGCACCCACCGGTTGCTGGTGCGCGCCCGTGGTGGCCAGTACGCCACCGGTGGCTTCTTCACCCGGCTCGTACCCGAAGCGCGGCCGGCCGAGGAGCTGGACTGTTCGCCGGTGCCTGGTGCAGAGCAGGTTCTCGAGCGCGCCGGAGTGGTGCTGGTGGGCGAGATCCATGGCACCGTAGAAAGCCCCGCATTCGTGGCGGCGCTCGCCTGCCAGACGCTGCGAGCCGGCAAGTCGGTCACCGTCGGCTTCGAGTTGGAGGAGTCCGAGGAAGCGAGGTTCTCCGCCTATCTGGCCTCCGACGGTAGCGCTGCAGCGCGCGCCGCCTTACTCGCCGGCCGGCCATGGCAGGCGACCGGACAGGGCCAGTACGGCGCCACCAGCGAAGCGATGCTCGCATTGCTGGAGAGCCTGCGTCTGCTGCGGCGTCAGGGCCGGCCGGTGAGCTTCGCGCTCTTCAACCGCACCGACAGGAGTAGCTCGCAGGATCGGGACCGCAAGATGGCGAGAACCCTGGGCGCCCTCGTCGAACGTTCGCCCGCCGATCTGTTCCTCGCTCTTACCGGCAACATCCACAGCCGCCTCGCGCCCGGCACACCCTGGGATCCGGACTACGAGCCCATGGGCTTTCTCTTGCGCCGGGACAACCCGGGCTTGCGAGTCGTCTCTCTCGACGTTTCCCACGCTGGCGGCAGCGCCTGGTTGTGCACCCCGGAGGCTTGCGGCGTCCGCGGTATGGGCGCCCGCGTCGAGCATGGCCAGGAGTTGTTCGCGATCGCACTGCAGGATGAGCTTCAGGCCGACGGTCACCACGGCCGCTACTTCGCCGGCGAGATCCACGCTTCTCCGCCGGCGGTGCGCAGCGAACCGGACTGAGCGACGGCAGACTGATGATCGCTTTCGTCACCCTGTTCCTCGGCCTGGTGACCGGTGAACAGATGGTGGAAGTCGCGGTTTCCGGCAGCGTGGCGACGGTCGAGTTGAGGCTCGACGGTGAGTTGGCTGGCAGTCTCAGCGCGGCGCCGTGGAAGAGGACGCTCGATCTCGGCCGCGAACTGACGACTCACGAACTGGTGGCGGTGGCGCACGACAGCGCGGGGGTGGAAGTGGGTCGCGCCATACAGCAGGTCAATGTGCCTCGTTCGCCGGTCGAAATGGAGATCCTGTTGCACGGTTGGGAGGGAGGCCGGCCGCGGTACGCGCGCCTGATCTGGCGTTCCGCGTTCCTGATCGAGCCGGACTCCATCGCCATATCGCTCGACGGGAAAGCCCTGGCGACAGACGACCTAAGCCACATCGAGCTGCCCGAGGTCGATGCGAAGTCGTTGCACTTCATCAGCGCCGAGCTGACCTTCCCAGACAACCAGCGCTCCACCGCCCAGTCGATCTTCGGTGGCCGCTACGGTGTCGAAGTGGAGTCGGAGTTGACGGCGGTTCCGGTGCTATCCGTGGGGCGCCGGCTCGAGCGTCCGGAGGATGGACGGGGCTGGCTGCGGCGCCCGAGCGGCGAGCCGCTTCGGGTGGTTGCGGTCGAGGACGAGGTCGCGGAGGTGGTGATCGTGCGCGATGACGCCGCACTGGGGACTCTGCAACGCCTCGGGCGCACTCTCCGGCGCGAACGGCCGCGCACCTACAGACAGGTCGGCCTGTTGGCGGAGGATCGGCTGTTCCTGATGTCCGCCAGGGCCGTGATCTCGGCCCGCCCAGAGGTGGCCTACGCGCTCTATCCGATCTCGCGCGCCTTCGGTCTCGCGGATGTGCCCCTGCCCGTGGCCCTGTCGGTTGTCGGTTTTAGCGCGGAAACGCATACCCAGCAGCGGCTGTCCGACGCGGTGACAGTCGCCGGTGTGAAAGCCGCGGCGGGGGGCAAACGGCGCGCGGTCCTGCTGATCGTGGCGGACTGCTCTGAGCGGAGCGGCCAATGGACTGGTGACGAGGCCCGCCGTTTTCTGGCCGAGCTGCGGGTGCCGCTCGAGGTCTGGACAACCCGCCGGCCCGACCGTGAAAGCGGTGGGTTTTGCCGGGGGGCAAGCCTCCTCAAGAACACCGGCAGCTATCTGGGGGCTCTTGGCCGCTTGCGTCGGTTGATCGGGAGACAGCAGATCCTGTGGGTCGAGGGGCGCCACTTGCCGCGCGAGATCGTTCTGGCCGACACTGCACCGGCGACGGAAGTAGTGCAACTGAACTGAAGGGCTGAGTCCCGAGGAGTGATGACGTGAGCCAAGAGAAGACAACCTGTGTCGCCTGCCAACGTGACGACGCCGAGGTCCCCCTGCTGCAGCTCAGCTACCGGGGCGGCAAGTTCGACATATGCCCGCAGCACCTGCCGATCCTGATCCACGACCCAGCGCGTCTGGTCGGCCTCTTGCCGGGTGCCGAAGAGCTGTCGCCGGCCGACCATCACGATTGAGGAAGCGCGTTGGTCGAGCCCGCTGCGATCGTGCTGCTCGGTGATGAGCGGCTGCGCCAGGTCTGCCGTGCGGTGACCGACTTCGCCGATGCCGAGCTGCGCGCGGCCTGCGCCACGCTCGGCGCTACGCTGATCGACTTTCAGCGCCGTCACGGCTTCGGCCGCGCCATCGCCGCGCCGCAGATCGGCGTTGGACTGCGCATCGTCGCCCTGGACCCGGCGCACGGACCGCCACTGCTGATCAACCCGGAGATCACCTCGCGTTCGACCGAGAGCATGACCCTGTGGGACGACTGTATGAGCTTCCCGGATCTGCTGGTGCGGCTGCGGCGGTCGCGCTCGATCGGCCTGCGCTACCGTGATGCCACTGGTGCCGGGCACGAATGGAATGAGCTCGAGCCGAGCGTCGCCGAGCTTCTGCAGCACGAGATTGACCACCTCGACGGCGTCCTGGCGATCGACCACGCCCTGGACCGCGAGGCGATCGTGCTGCGGGCCGTCTTCGAGGCGCAGCCGGAGCGGTTTCGCGAACAGGTGGACTGGCCGGCGGGCGGCTGAGGAGCGGCCTGACTCGCGGCACCGGCCGCCGGGTGGACCGGGAGCTGTGGCGATGAGGGTCCTCCTCGACAGCAACGCCTACTCGGCTCTGATGCGTGGCCACCGCGAGGTCGTCGCGCTAGTGCGGGAGGTTCTTGGTGATCCGGCTCACCTCTCGGCCGGCGCCGCGGCGTAGAGGTCGGCACACTGGCGGCAGAGGCCTCGCGCCGGCTGCCAGTCCGGAAGATCGCGCTGGATTGCTCGCACAGTCCGCTGTCCCAGCCCGGTGGGGTCTGGGTGGAGAGTGGCGGTGGGCATGCGACAGACGGGGCACCGGTTGTGGGCCGGCCCTGGGCCGGGCAGGCGCGGCTCGGCGGCGAACCCGACGAGTTCGGCATGGCTCGGCCGGATGCCGCCAAAGAAGCGCCCGAACCAGCGCTCGCCGCTTTCGCCGAGCATCGAGAAGACGCTGAGGAACTCTCGCCGCCGGGCCGCCTCGGCGGCGGCGGGCAGTTCGCCCCTGGCCAGCAGACGGCCATCGATCGTGGTGTCCCAGAGGGTCTGGTAGCGCCGGCGGAGGAGACTGTCGAGCGCCGCCGAGTCGTCGAGGGTCGGCAGCTCGGGCTCGAATCCAAACTCCGAGTCCAGCATGTCCGCGACGTGGAGCAGCTCGTGGCGAAGGAAGGGCAGGAGGCGAGCTCGATCGACCAGCGTGCTCACCCGCAGGCAGAGCAGAAGGGTCGGAGGGCCATCGCCGCGGCGATCGGGCTTGAGGTCGGCGTACTCCTGGCGGGCGTGGACGACCGGGACGAACCACCGGCGGCTGAGCTCGTTGAAGGCCGAGTCTCTTCGCTCGGGCCCCTCGATCTCGTAGAGGGGGTCGCGGCGACGGCGGAAACGGCGCCGCGCGGCGATCGGTGAGGTGCCGATAGCGAGCAGGACCGAGTCCTCGACCAGACGCGGGTCGAACTCGAGCGGATAGCCGTCGACTGGCGGGTCGGCGGTCGTCGGAGCGGCCGACGAGATACTCATCTCGGGTCGCCGGGCGTGGCGGCGGACGGACCACGGCGAGCCGCGCCGCCGCCGAGCTGGACCAGCTCGTCGTCGCCCGATCCGCAAGCCATGGGAACCCCATCGGGCTCGGTCGAGCGAAGCTCGAGGACGTCCGGCCCCAACGGTAGATCGAGCCGCTCGCACTCGACGCGCAGCAGGGCCTCGCAGAGGCCACCCAGGGCGCCATAGAGCTCGTCGCGCGCCGCCTCCTGGAGGGAGCGGGCGAATGCCCGTCCGAAGCGCGCCAGATGATCGCCCAGGAACGTCCGCGCCGCGCTGCGGGTGACCTCGGCCATCTCGTCGTCGCCATGCGCCTGGGCCCAGCACTCCTTGCGCACCAGGAACTCGAGGAACTCGAACTGGCAAGCGATGTGGTCCGCCCGTTCGTGCCGCGTCCCGCTGGCGCGGAGTCCGAAGGCGGCGTAGGAGCCGGACAGGTCGGCCAGCTCCTGCGCCTGCTGGAGCAGGGCGCGGTGGCCATACTCGCATTCGTACGGGCAGACGCGGCCGCGCAGGGTGTGGCCAAAGAGCCGCTCGTGGCTCAGGCGGATCTCGCCGAGCCCGGGATCGGCCAGGGCGCAGAGGCGATCCACCGCGGCGCCGAGCGGCCCCGGCCGGCCCTCCTCCAGGCTGCGGCATGCCTGGCGCAAGGCCGCGCGACCCTCGACGTCGAAGAAGGTCCCGACCGTGGCCTTGCTGGGGCGGTCGAGACCGAGCTTGAGGGCCCGGTAGAGGACGCCGCGCGCCAGCAGCCGGTCGGTGGCGTCTTCGGCAGCGACAGATGTCGGAGTTTCGACGGTCATCGGCGGCCCTCAGATCGAGTTGGCGTGGGCGTTGGAGCGCACATAGAGGGGCTCTTCGACCGTGGTCCGGAACAGCTCACTGCCGTCTTTACCGAAGGCGATGACTGTGTCGTTGTAGAGGGTCACCGGCCGCCCGCGATACTCCCCTTCGTAGATCAGCGGCCCCTCTTCGATCTCATAGCGGAAGATGATCCGGTTGTCGCGGCGGAAGAGCTGCAGGACACACAGCAGTTCGCGGTCGGGGTGCTTGTAGCGCTCGACCGCCTGCCCGACCCCGGGGCCGAACATCTGCTCGAGGTAGGCGTGCGGTACCCAGCGGGGCGGGATGTAGTAGCCGTTGGGCTGCGTGCCGAGCTGCGGATAGAGCGGTAGGGCGACCTTCGCCACGTGGACCAGGTAGTAGAGCGGATTCTGGCGATCCTCGGCCCAGGTGCCGTCCTCCGCCAGCCTGGCCAGGCCCTGGAGGCGGATCTGGCCGATGCACGCCGCCATGCAACGGGTTACCATCGGCACGCCGCCCGACTCGGGATCCGTGCCCTCGACCCGCGGGTAGCAGGCGATGCACTTCTCGCTCACCCTGGTGTTGCCGCGGTAGAGGGACTTCTTGTAGGGGCAGGCCTCGACGCACTTGCGGTAGCCGCGGCACTCCTGCTGATCGATCAGCACGATGCCGTCCTCGGGCCGCTTGTAGATCGCCTTGCGCGGGCAGGCTGCCAGGCAGCCGGGGTAGCTACAGTGGTTGCAGATCCGCGCCAGATAGAAGAACCAGGTGTCGTGCACCGGCAGCTCGACGCCCTTCGGGTCCAGGCGGTCGCGGACGCCGGGCTTGCCCAGCGGGTTGTCCTCGTAGATATTGGGCGAGTTCCACTCTTCATCGGTCGGCAGATAGCCCAGGACACGCGAGCTCTCGGGATCGAAATGGGTCTCGGCCGCCTCGAAGATCGTCTTGCCCTTGAACTCCCCGTAGGGTCCGAACCGTTGGTCGAGATCGGCGCCCTGCCAGATCTGCCCGTCGGGGTCGGCCTCCTGGAGCTGGCGCAGGATCTTGACGTCCCAAGACTGCGGATAGCCGCCGTAGGGCTTGGTCTCGACGTTTGCCCACCACATGTGCTCCTGGCCCTTGCTGAAGGTCCAGGTCGATTTGCAGGCCATGGTGCAGCTCTGGCAGGCGATGCAGCGGTTGATGTTGAAGACGAAGGCGAACTGGCGTTCGGGGAAGCGCGCCTCGTACGGGTACGCCATCTCCCGTCCCAGCTGCCAGTTTCCTACTTTTGGCATCGTTCGCCCTCCTGTCGCTCGTCACTCGGTCGTGACGCGGTGCGGGAACCGATCCGGACCAGGCCGGCGGGCGCCGAGTCGCGGACGACGAACCGTACCCGCCCCCACAGCTCGAGACTCTCGTCGATGATGCGCCGGACCTCTTCTTCGCCGAGCATCCGGTAGGCGCGGTGCGCGCCGGCGTAGCGCGGCCGCCGGAACATCTCCAGCAGACGCTCGCCGGTGAAGCCCAGCGCCGCGAACTCGTCGGCGAAGGTGGCCGCCATCTGGCGCGTCGAGTCGAGGTCGCCGGGGATGGAGACCCCCACCAGCTCGTGCGGGTCGGCGGGATCGGGATCGCGGTACGGCATGGTTCTCCTCGCCTCAGGCCTTGCGCACGCGGGTGATCTCGCCTGCCAGGTAGCTGCGCATGAAGTCGTTCTCGTTGTCCGGGGTGTAGCCGGTGGTCGCCGGCTGCCACATCCCCTGGCCGCCCATGCCGCCGTCCTCGGCCTTGGTCACCCGCACCAGGGTCTCCTTGGGGACGGTGTTGAGGGCGTGGTTGTCGGCCTCGCCGCCAAAGATGAACTTCATGAACACCTTCGACTTGTGAAACAGGGTGTCGGTCTGGTGCATCGGCATGTGCCAGTTGCGGGTGATCGACTGCTGCGAGCCGTAGCGCAGGTTGGCCTGGTAGCCGGTGTTCTCCGACAGGGCGCGGCCGTCGGGCCGGCTCTCGTGCGCCCGGACGCTCTTCTCGGTGGCGATGAACGGCGCGTGCTTCATCATCACGATGTTGTACGGGTAGGCGTGGTTGTACTTGACCCGCAGCATGCAGCGCGCCACGCGGTAGAAGAACTCGTCCGGTTTGGCACCCAGGTAGGGCCGGTCGGCCGGGTTGGCGTCGACGTAGACGTAGTCGCCGTCGTTGATGCCCAGATCGCGGGCGGCCTGGGGGTTGACGTGCAGCTGGTGCTCGCCGACCGAGGGGGCGCGCTTGTCGAGCCGGTAGGGGTCGCCGAAGTTGGAGTCGTAGAGCATGTGCCAGTCGACGTTGGACCAGCCGCTGTGAACCCGGTGCCGGGTCTTGGGCGTCAGGCAGTAGAACTGGAGGCCCTTCTCCCAAAGAAAGTTCTTGGTTGTCTTGACCCTCTTCCAGGGCATCTTGATGTTGCGCACGGTGCGCTCGTCCCAATGCTCCGCGTCGGCCGGCAGGCCATAGTCTTCGGGGCGGACGAAGGGGTTGGAGCTGACGATGACGTTGGGCAGATAGGGCGTCGCCTCGGGGCCCTCGCGGTGGACGATGAAGTTCTCGCCGTACTCGATCGCCTCCGGCACGTCGGTGTAGGCGTGCAGGCGGCCGGTGTCGGTGTGGAACGGCTCGTTGTCGTGGATCTGCTCGTAGAACGGGATCCGCGGGTAGGTACGGAAGTTCATCAGCGCGCCGCCCGGAGGGCCGTACTTGCCGGCCATCAGGTCCTCGACCCGGTAGCCGCTGGTGGTGGTCGAGCTGTCGAGCAGCCGCTGCAGGTAGATGTCCCGGCGCCCCTCGTGCTCGAACTTGAATGCTTTCTCGAACCGGTCGTCGCCGGTCACCCGGCCCAGGGCGCGGCCGATACCGGCCAGGATCGCCAGGTCGTCCTTGCTGTCGAAGACCGGCTGGATGCCCCCTTTCCAGGCCTGCAGAAAGGGGTTCGAGCAGCTGGCGGTGACCTCCAGGTCCTCGAACTCGAGCCACGAGTTCGCCGGCAGGGCGAGGTCTGCATACTCGATCGAGGCCGTCATCTGGATGTCGAACGAGACGATCATCTCGATGTTGGGATTGACGTTCTTGATCATGCCGTAGGCCCACTTGGCGTTGTTGATCAGTGACGTTGTTGAAGATGATCGACTTGGTCGGGGTCGGCATGTGGCTGGCGCCGGTAAAGCAGCGCCGGCCGAACCTGGGGGTGTCGACAATCAGCGCCTGGTCGCCGTGGTTCCAGTAGGCGGGCTCCTCGTCCTTGGTGTAGGCGTGGGCGCGAATATCCTTGCCGTGGGTCGCGGGATCGAGGTCCAGATCGAACGGATCCTCGGCCACCCAGCCCTTGAAGCCGGGGCCGGTCCACGGTGAGCCCTGAAAGAGCGCCGCCTTGTAGTTACCGGCCCAGGTGTGGCAACCAGCGCCCGGCTTGCCGATGTTGCCGGTGAGCATCAGCGGCAGGTAGGCGGCGCGGTTCATCTCGGTGGCGTGGAACCAGTGGTTGATTCCCTCGCCCTGGTGGATCGCCACCGGGGCCATGGTGGCGATGTCCTCGGCCAGCCGTTCCACCATCTGCCGCGGGCAGCTGGTGATGTCGCAGACCGTGTCGAGGTCGTAGTCCTTCAGGTGGGTCTGGTAGAGAGTCCACAGGGTCGAGCAGCGGGCGGTGTGGCCGTTGGCCAGGCGGACATCGAAGCTTCCCCCAAGGGCCGGGGCGAGGCCCGTGGCCGTCATCGCCCCGCCCACGTCGTCGCGGTTTAGCGCCCGCGGGCGGCCTTCGGTCTCGTCCCAGATGACGTAGTCGCCCAGTTGGGCGTGCTGCTCGGCGGTCAGGCCCTGGATCTTCATCGACGGGCCTTCGGGGTCGAGTTCCGTGCGATAGTCCGGGAAGACCTCGTGCGCCCTGAGCCGCCGCAGGTTGTCGTGCCGCACGAGCAGCGGAAAGTCGGTGAAGGTCTTGACGAACTCCTCGTCGTACGAGCCCTTCTCGATCATCAGCCGGGTGATGCCGAGCCACAGAGCGGTGTCGGTCGCCGGCCGGATGGGGATCCAGTAGTCGGCTTTGGTCGAGGGCGGCCCGTACTCGGGCGCGATCACCACGATCTTGCCGCCCCGCTCCATGCACTCGATGAACCAGTGGGAATCGGTGAGCTTGTTCTCCACCAGGTTCTTGCCGTCCATGATGATCAGCTTCGAGTAGCGCAGGTCGTTGAAGTCGCAATCCGAGGCCTGGAGGCCGTGCACCCAGGGGTGGCCGGGGGCCTGGTCGCCGTGCCAGGTGTAGTTGGACCAGGTGCGGCCGGCGCGGGCCTTGTCGGGTCCGACGCCGCGGGTCTTGGCGTCGAGCAGGGCGAGCGAGTTGCACAGGCGATACATGCCGTACTTGCCCAGCACCCCCAGCAGCCCCATGCCGCCGCGCATCTTGATCGTGCGCGTCCCGGCCCCACCCATCGCCTCGACCATCTCCGGCTGGTAGCCCTGGGCGAGGAGGCGCTCGGCGCCCTCCTCGCCGCTGTAGCGCTTGGAGATGCTCTCGAGAGCCAGGGCCATCTTCTGGAACGCGTCGTCCCAGGAGATCTGGATGAACTCGTCGTCGCCTCGGCTGTCGAACTTGTATTTGCTCTTGAGCTCGGGTGTCAGCTCGGGGAAACCGGCTTCGGCCCAGGCTTTCCAGCCGCGCCGCACGATCGGGTGGCGCAGCCGGTAGGGCCCGTAGATCACGCGGTGAAAGGTGTAACCCTTGGCGCACTGGCGGGGGTTCCAGTTGACGCTGGCGTGGTTGCCGTAGAGGTCGGCGTAGTCCTGGTAGTCGTAGGTCGAGCCGCTCCTGACGACGATGCCGTTTCTTACGTAGGCGCGAATACGGCAGGCGTGGGTGTCGTTGGGCGAGCAGACCCAGTCGAAGGTGCGGTCGTAGCGATACTGGTCGTGGTAGATCGTTTCCCAGTCCCGCCGCACCGCGCGCGAGAGGGGGTTGTCGTTCGGATCGAGGGGCTCGAGGAACGTGCAGGCGCCCTCGAGACCGATCACGGCGGCACCGACGCCGCCGCCGAGGAACTTCATGAACAGCCGGCGATCGATCGAGGAGCGCAGCGGTTCTGTCGTCATCTCATCTGCCTCCTTCAGGGAGCCAGTACCAGTTCTTGCCAGATGGTCACCGACTTCTTGCCGTCGCGATCGCCGGCGCTGCCGTCCCACACCGCGAAGGCCACGGCGAGCTTCTGGCCCGCCACCAACGACGTCGCACCGGCGCCGCCGCGCTCCAACGACCGGCGGAAGAGCACCCGATACGAGCCGGTGGCCCAGCTGCCGGTGGAGCCGACCGCCAGATCCGCCGCGGGGCGCGCCCGCAGGGTGCCGAATCCCTCGGCGGTCAGGTCCTCGACGGACCGTTTTCCGGTGGGGTCGGAGACCACGTTACCGGCGCCCCAGGCGGTCACATAGGTCGGATCCGATTCCAGGGTCAGGGCGTCGCGGGTCGGCTGCTCCAGCGGCGAGCGCAGGAAGTTGGGATAGGAGTCGATGCCCATGTTGGGGTAGACCTTGTCGAGGTCCTGGTAGGCCGGCCGCAGGTCGGCCTGGCGCTCGGACTTCCACATCCAGATGTTCACCCCACCACCCGGTTGGCCCATGGCGAAGAACGGCGGATCCGCAGCCCGGGCAAGTTGCACCGCGGCCGCGTCGCGAAAGTCCTGCGGCCGGATGACCGTGTGGTCCCAGGTCGAGTCCGGCCAGACGAGCAGCACAGCCAGCTCCTCGCCATCGTGCGCCGCCATGACCGTCAGCTCCTCGGGTCGGTTGCCGCGCCACCACAGCGGCATCAGATGGAGCGAGACCGGCTCGATCGCCCTCCAGCCGCCGGCGTCCGGGTGGTCTGGCAGCTCATCGACGCGGCTCGCCACCACCCGGTAGCGCTTCATCTCCACCGTCTCGCGCTGCTCCGGACTCGACATCGAGAGCACCAACCGGGTCAGATGCCAGGCGTCATCGCCGTGGAGATAGGGGCTGGACGGCATGGGCGAGCCGGGCAAGCCTGCGACGATCCGCCGGTAGACCTCTGCGGGCTCGGGCGTGCCCTTGAACACCCCCGCCGTCAGGTCGCGGGGCCGGGTCGGGCGACCCTGCGAGTCGAACTGCTCCTGCGCTCCATCACCACGGCCGGTCTCGCCGTGGCAGGGGGCGCATCCCTGGCCGAACAGCTCGCGCGCTCGCGCCTCGCCGGCGGGTGTCTCGGTCGGCATGGCGGCGGTTCGGATGATTCCCTTGCCGGTTCCGTACCGCTTCGTCGGCTCCTCCGGTCCGGGCACCTCGAGCGGGCGGCTGGACATGGACTTGATGTAGTGCACCAGCCCCCAGCGATCCTCCTCGGGCAGATGCGCCCAGGAGGGCATGGCCGAACCCGGCATGCCGCGGGAGATCGTCCGGTAGAGGTCCTCGTCGGTGGGCACCCCCTCCCAGGTGGAGACCAGGCGATACTGACCGCGGGTGAAATCGCGAGGTTTGGGGTAGAGGAGGTATGCCGCCTCTCCTTGGCCGTCTCCCAGCATCCCGTGGCAGGCCTGGCACTGCTTCTCATAGACCGCCTGGCCGCGGCGCAGCAAGCTCGGCGACGTGGCGAGCGCTCGAGTCGGCTGGATCGACGCCTGGATCTCGCCGGTAGAGAGCTCGGTGGGCACCTGACTGCAGCCGCCCAGAGTCAGCCCGACCGATGCCGCGATCGCCACCCGAACGAGTCCCGGCCAGCGCCACCCGAGAGGTTGCACCCACAGCGGAACCTTGCGGCCCATGAGAACCCCCCTTCTGCTTTCGAACGGTCGGCTCAGGATGCTCTCTGCGGCCCGCCTCGGGCAACACCCGCACGGACGGGTGGGCTTCCTACCCCAGCGGGTAGGCAGGTTCGCTGAACCGCCGAGCCTCAGGTCACCCGGGCATGCCGGATCAGGCGGCTGAAGAGGCTGGGAAAGAGCCGTTTGAGATAGACCGCGTACCTCTCCTTGCCACCGATCAGCACTTCTTCGCGATCCCGCTCGACGGCCCGGACGATCTTCGCCGCGCAGCGCTCGACCGGGTAGCCCCGGCTCTGGGCCCGGTCCATGAATCCCTGGGGGGTGCCGTCGCCGGTCAGGGCGTGCAGCGGCAGGTCGGTCTTGATGAAGCCGGGACAGACCAGGGTCACCCGGATGCCCGCGCTCCAGAGCTCCGAGCGCAGCGAGTCGAAGAAGCCGTGCAGCGCGTGCTTCGAGGCGGCATAGGCGGAGCGCACCGGGGTGCCGATCTTGCCCACCAGGCTGGTGACGACGACGAAACGGCCGCCGCCGGCCTCGAGCATCGACGGCAGCAGCGCCTTGGTGAGGGCCACGGTGCCAAAGAAGTTGGTTTCAAAAAGGCGGCGGTCGACCGCGAGGTCGGTATCGACGACCAGCGCCCGCTGGCTGATGCCGGCGTTGTGCACCATGACGTCGATGCGGCCGGCGTGCCTAAGCGCCGCCTCGACGGCGACCGGGATCGTCTCGGTCGCGGCCAGGTCCAGCGGCACCACTTTGTGGCGCTCGGGCTCGCCGAGCGCGTGCCGTAGGTCCTCCAGTTTGTCAGCGCGGCGCGCCGAGAGGATCAGCCGCGCGCCGCGCTCGGCGAGGAGCCGGGCGACCGCCTCACCGATGCCTGAGGAGGCGCCGGTGATCCAGACCACTTTGTCCCGCCACATGCCGGTCTCCAGCGTAGCAGAGGCGAGAGAGGCGCTCGTCTGGAGCGGTCGGCCGAGGAGCCCTTGCGGAACCGGTCTCCACCCTGGTCAGATCCCGCCGGGGGACAGCGCCGTAATTACCTGAGGAGAGCCAGACCGTGCACCGAGTCCCCCACCTGTTCCTGGCGCTTGTCGGCCTGTTGGCGGCGGGCACGCTGACCACCACGAGGGCGACGGCCGAGGAAGAGCCGCCGCCGGGCGTCGAGCAGCTGCTGCCGCGGGGTCGCATCGCGGCGGTCCTCGAGCCGCAGTTCGTGCCCGCCGCCGAGGCCGACCTGCCCGACGACGCCTGGGTGCTCGGCGTCGTCATCGACGGCATCGCCAAGGCCTATAGCCTGAACCTGTTGAACCGCCACGAGGTGGTCAACGACCGGACCGGCGAGACCGCCTACGCGGCGGTCTGGTGACCGCTGGCCAACACGGCCGTCGTGTACGGCCGAGAATACGGCGATCGGGAGCTCAACTTCGAGGCCTCGGGGGCGCTCTGGCAGGCGTCGCTGGTGATGCGTGACCGGGAGACCGACAGCTGGTGGTCGATCATGACCTCCAAGGCCATCGGCGGCGAGCTGCACGGCGCCGACCTGGTCGAGATGCCCTATGGGGAGAAGCGCACCTGGGGCGATTGGCGGGCGCGCTATCCCGACAGCATGGTGCTGTCGGTGGAGGGCAGCCAGCACGAAGCGCACAGCCCCTATGACGAGTACTTCGCCAACGACAACACGTTCCGCGATCTGGAGATCGCCGACCGGCGGCTCGGGCCCAAGACGCCGGTCTTCAGCTTCTTTCTCGACGGCAAGCCGTATGCGGTGCCGCACGCCGCCGTCGAGGGTCGGCGACTGTTCGAGGTCGGTGACGTCAGGCTGTTGTTCTTTCGCCAGCCCGGCGCCGAGCTGTTCGCCTCGACGCGGGCCTGGATCGCACCACCGGAGGCGGGCGGCACCGTCGAGGCACTGCCGGCCGACGATGAGCTGGAGGCCGCCGGCTTCGAGGTGCTGGGCGGTATCGATACGTTCTGGTACACCTGGGCCGCGGTCAACGAGAGATCCGAGATCCTGCGCTAGCGCGGCGGGGGCTCTGGGTTGGGGGCTGTTAGGCTGGCGGTGCCAGCCGATGCCTGCCGACGCCCATCCCAAGGTCATCGAAGCGGCCGGCGGCATCCTCTGGCGCCGCGCGGGCGAGGTCGTCCGGCTGGCGGTGGTCCATCGGCCGCGTCATCGGGACTGGTCGCTGCCCAAGGGCAAGTGCGACCGGGGGGAGAGCTGGCAGGAGACGGCGTTGCGCGAGGTGCTCGAGGAGACCGGCTGCCAGGCCGAGATCGAGCGCTTTGCCGGCGGCACCATCTACACGGTCAAAGGGCGCCCCAAGGTGGTGCTCTTCTGGCACATGGCGGTGACCCGGGAGGGTGCCTTCCGGCCCAACGACGAGATCGATCGGCTCGAATGGATGACCCCGGAGGCGGCGCTCGAGAGACTCGACTACGAGACCGAGCGAGAGCTGCTGATGCGGGGTCTGGTGGAGCTGCGCCAGGCGGGATCGGCGACCGTCCGGCCAGGTTGAACCTCAGCGCCGCGAGCGCTCGAACGATCCGCGCTGGTCTGAGATGACGCCCCGGTCGAGGTACTTCTTCGTCACCCGGGCACGCTTGGCGGCGTCGGTCATCGGGCTGCCGCCGTGCGTCACGCGGATGTCGAGATAGGCGGCGATGAGCTCGAGCTCCTGCTCCGTGCCCCAGCCCGCCGGATTGCCCAGCCCGGTCCGGTCCAGGGCCTTCTCCAGGCACCTTCCTACGTAGGCCGGGCGGTTGACGTGGTTGTCGAGGATCAGGCCGACGCCGTACTCCGAGCTCACCAGGGCCGCGATGCGATGGCCGCCGGCGGTGTAGCTGTCGGTGTCGTAGAACTGCTCCAGCCGCGCCAGGGCATGCTTCACCTCCATCGCCTGTACGGCCGGGTCCTGCCCGGCGCGCCAGAAGTAGAACGCCCAGGGCCCCTGGCGAAGCTGCGCCTTGTCGGTGGCTGAGCGGATCGTCTGGCCGCGGAGCACGAAGCGGGCGGTTATCGGCCCGGTCTTCGACGACTCCCAGCCCGCGGGTCTGATGTCGCTGATGTCGAGGCCGTGCTGGCCGCAGTACTTGTCGAACAGATCGGGCTCCTCGGCCTTGACACGGGCCAGAAACGCCGGCAGCTCGCCCGGCTCCGACCTCTGGCCGCCGGTCCACTGGAACAGGCCGAAGGAGAGAAAAGCGCTGTCCCAGGTATTGATGGCGTCCAGGTTTCCCTCGTTCTCGGCTACCGCCATCATGACGTTGATCTCGGACTGGGTGACGCCGAGCGCGCGCAGCTTCTCGACATTGGATTCGACGAAGGAGAGCGGCTTCTGGTCGCCGGTGCTGAACAGGCCGAGGCGGAACCGGCGGAACCGCTTGCGGCGCACGCCGTCGGAGATCTCGAGCGCCTGCTTGTTGCCCTGCCCCATGACCGACCTGATGCTCAACGAGCCGGGCGCCGGCCCCGAGACGTGACTCGGATCGTGCCACTGGTCGCCGTAGGAGCGGCCCAGCCTGGCGACGATCCGCTCGGCCATCGCCCGGGTGAGCGCCGCGCCGTCACCGTCGAGCCCCTCCCTGGCGGCGAAGGCGGCCACCGCCTTGCGGGTGGATCGACCGTAGCCACCGTCGGCGCCGTACCGCTGCCAGGCGAGCTGCTCGCCGTATCCCAGGTCGTTGAGCAGGGTCTGGAGAGCGGCGATACGGATGCGGTCGCCGCCGCCGGAGACATAGCTCCTCGCGACTCTCTTCTCGTTTACGTCGTCGGCGAGCTGCTTGAGCTCCTCCAGCGAGTCGTATCGCGCCAGGATGCTTCGGGCCAGCGGTGCCGTGACCGTCTGGCCCCTGGCGGTCGAGCCGTTGCGCTTGGCGAACTCGGCAACCGCCGCGACCGTCGCACCGCCGTAGCCGCCGTCGGCTCCGAAGCGCTCCCACTTCAGCTGCTGGTCGAAGCCCAACCAGTGGAGCAGGGTCTGGAGCGCAGCGGTGGCGTGGCGGGCGGAGGAGCCCTTGCGTAGCGTGGTGGCGACCGTGTCCTCGTCGATCAGCTGCTGGACGGTGAGTCGTTCTCTCATGGTGGTGGGTCCTCCCTCCCGTCGGTGGTCGAGCGGCAAGCGGCTCGATGCGGTTCGCTTCCGCCGCCCGGCGGTCGTCTGGCGATCGCGCGGGCGCCCTCTGGCCCAGGTTGTCGGGCTGTCGGCGGCGGCATTCTGGCACGCCGGGCCCGAGCGCCGTCCGGTCGCTCGGAGTCAGGCTCGGCGGACGGCCGAGCGAGGCTGCCGTCCCAGCCGCACTCTGTCGCAGAGCTCGAGAGCGGCCTCCTCCCATGCGGGGTAGCGGAAGCGGAAGCCGTCTTCGACCAGCCGGCGCGGCACGACCCGCCGGCTCTTGAGAATCAGCTCGGTCTCGGTGCGGAGGAAGAACGCGCCGAGAGTCAGCATCCACTCGGTGGCCGGCAGGCCCCAGCCGATGCCCCAGGCTTTGCGCAGCTCGCGCATGAAGTCGGCGTTGGGCAGCGGATTCGGCGCCGACAGGTTGACCGGGCCCGAGACCTGGCATCCGATCAGCCAGTACACGGCGCGCACGAAGTCCTCCTCGTGGATCCAGGAGACGTACTGCCGACCGTTCCCGGCCCGTCCGCCGAGTCCCACCTTGACCAGGTTCAGGAGCCGGTCGAAGACGCCGCCGCGATCCGGGCTCATCGTCATGGCGCTGCGCAGAAGCACTTTGCGCGTCGCCGGCAGGTGTGGCTCCTCGGCCGCAGCCTCCCAGGCCTTGGCGACGTCGGTGCTGAAGCGCCAGGTGGCCGGTGCCTCGGGCTCTTCGCCGCCCAGTATGCCGTCCTGTTCGTCGTTCGGCGCATCGTAGCGGTGGGCATAGATCGTGGCGGTGCTCGCCTGGAGCCAGACGCCCGGCGGTCGACGGGCGGCGGCGATGGCCTGGCCGACCAGGCGGGTCGTGTCCAGGCGCGACTCGAGGATCGAGCGCCGGTTGGCGGCGCCATAGCGGCAGTCGACGCTACGTCCGGCGAGATTGACGACCACGTCCGAGCCGTCGACCTGTTCGATCCACCGCCCGAGCGTGGCGCCGTCCCAGCGCGTCGAGCGCCACGGTGCCGGGCGCGGGTCGCGGCTCAGCACCGCCACCCGATGTCCGTCGCGGTGGAACGCTCGCGCGAGGATCGTTCCTACCTGGCCGGAGCCGCCTGGGATCACCACCTTCATTCGGAGCTCCTCTCCTGGCCCCCGGGCACGGGCTCGGCCCCCGGCCCCGCGAGCGCTCGCAGCTCGCCGGTGAGCTGGACCGCGCGGCGCACCAGGGGACGCATCAGGGTCAGCGACGACAGGTTGATCAGGTTCACCACTATGTCGGCGGTGCGATCGATCAGCTTGAAGGTACGCGCGCAGCCCGCCGAGTCGTCGTGGATCCAGAAGAGGATGATCCCCATGAGGTAGAGCCACAGCAGATTGGGCAGCTCGTCGGCCAGCTCTGGAGAGACCCGGGCATCGGAGCCCTCCACCACCAGGGCCATCAGCTCGGTGGCCTCTCGGCGCGTCGGCATGGACTCGGAGCTGAACGGGCTCAGCGGGCTAGCCGGGTCCGCGGCGGTCTTGAACAGCTGGCCGGCGAAGCGATGGTAGGGCTGCGCCGTTTCGATCTTGGTGTAGAGCACCGCCAGAAGTCGCTGCTTGAGGTCGCGTTCGGTCTCCAGGGCGTCGACACAGGCGACCAGGTGCTCGGCGTTGGAGCGGCCGTAGTAGGCCTGGATGAGATGCTCCTTGGACTCGAAGTAGTAGTAGGCGTTGCCGATGGATACGCCGGCTTCCGAGGCGATCGCCCGCATGGTGGTGCCCTCGTAGCCGTGCTCGCGGAACAGCCGCAGGGCGGTCTCCACGATGGTTCGCCGCGTCAGGTCGGCCTTCTTGGGCTTGGCGGGCCCGCCGGGGCCGACGCCGGCTCCGGTCTGCCCGGTCTGCTCGTCGGTCATGCTCTGCCTCCTCCGGTCAGGCGAACCTGTTTCGGTTCTTCGATACTTGCCGGATGAAGGCCTCGGCGGCCCACCAGGCGCCCGGAGTGCGCATGGCGAGAGCGGTGGAGCGGTGCCGGCGCAGCGCCCACAGGCAGATGATCCACGCTTTGGGTCCGCGGTAGATCTCGCCGGTGTCGGCGATCACGGTGATCTCTGCCAGGCTGGCGTCGTGGTCGAGGCCGGGGAAGAGGCCGCGCGCTTCCTCTCCGCCGGCGGCCACGAAGACCAGCGGCACGTACTGGCTCTGCCGCCCGAGCCAGGCGCGGGCGCGCCGGCACAGCGCACAGTCGGCGTCGTAGAGAATCGTCAGGCGACGCATCGCTCTAGTGGGCCGGGGCGAGGTGGCTGTCGGGCTCCACCGGCGGCGGCTCGTGGCGCAGCCGAGCGCGCTTGCGCATCCGGCTGAAGACGAACAGGTTGAAGAAGTGCATGAAGCCCAGGACGAGGAGCACGCCGCCGACCTTGCCGGACAGGGCCTCGACAGCTCCTCTCGAGGAGAGAATCTCGCCGCCCAGCTTGAGCGCCAGCGTCACGTAGCCGAGATTGACGAGATAGAAGCCGACGACCAGCAGGTGGTTCACCGAGTCGGCCAGGTCCTCTCGCCTGAACACGTCGACGAGGAAGACCCGGCCGTTGCGGTGCAGGGTCCGAGCGACCCAGACCGTGAGCAGGATGCTGATGATCAGGTACGCGATGTAGGTTGGGAGGATGAGGTCCATGAGAGCTCCTTTCTGTTTTTGAACACGTTCAACAAGTGCAGTATAGGCGGGGTTGGCCTGTCTGTCAAGTTTTTTTGAACGCGTTCATAGATCGCTGCCGCCCTCCTCGGTGGCGGGCCGGCCGGCTTGCAGACGAGCGGTCTGGCTTTTCCCTGGCCCGGCTGGGGCCCAGCCTGGCCGGCTGTGAGCGGCCTGAGGTGGATGCCGGGCGTGAAGACGGGGCCGGCCGGCCTGCGACAGGCGAGATCTTCAGGCGGCGTCGACGGCGCCGATCCACCGCTGCGTGACTTCGAGCACGTGCGTAGTCTCGGGGCGCGCCAGGGCCTGATCGGTGAAGCTGCTGATGTCGTCGTGTTCGGCGCCGGCGAGCCGCAGCTCCTCCCGCACCGCGGCGACCAGAGCGAGAGGATTGGGGCTGCGAATCGAGACGCTGATCTCGGGGTAGCGGGGAAGTGGGCGGTCGGGAGGCACTCGATCTCTCCCCGTCTGGCTACTCGTCCGCTGCGGCCGCGGACTCGGCCTCTTCGCCGAATACGTGGCGGGCCTGTTGGCGAAGACGTTCGCGCGCCGCCTCGACGTCGTCGAGAGCTCCCTTCAACCGTTCCAGCTCATCGGCGCGTACCCTGAGGCCTTCGCGGATGAACAGGGCGGCCGCCTCGGAACGGCTCTTGACGGCGCCGGTCTGCACCCAGGCGTCGAGGGCCTCGCTGGTCTCGGTGTCGACCCGCACCATGACCACCTGGTCGCGGGTCGATTTGCCCATCTCGTCGACCGAGTCCTTGAGCCCCGGGGCCACGCAGACCACCTGCACCCGCTTGCTCTTCTTCGGCCAGGACCAGGTGGTGCAGTCGCCGCTCAGGTCGACGCCGATCCCCGCCTCCTCGAGCCCCGCCTGGATCGAGCCCAGTATGCCGCCCAGGTCGAACGGGTCGCTGCATTCACTCTTGTTCCGGTCTCCGGGTTCTTTCTTGTCGGTGCTCACGTATGTCTCCGCTGCGTAATGACTGGCTCCGAGTGACACTTACAGATTACATGATACGCATCCGAGGTCTCTTGTCAAGCCCCCCTGATCAGAATGCGATCAACCCGCCGAGGGTCCGCACCTCTGACGGTCGATGCCGAGGACTCGTCCGATGCACCCGACCGTCGACTGCGGTCAGCAGCCAGCCGCGGCTCTCCTCTGGCGGGCGGTCTATCCGTCCAGCGCGGCCAGCCGGCCGATGACCACCAGGCTCTGATCGTCGTCGTGCTCGCCGCGATCTTCGAACTGCTCGATCTCGGCGACGATCCGGTCGTGCACCTCTTGTGGGGTGCCGGCGTGCTCGAAGCTGCGCTGCAGCCGATCGAAGCCGAAGGCCTCCCCCTCCTCGTTGACCGCTTCGGGGATCCCGTCGGTATGGAGCAACAGCAGGTCGCCCGCCCGGATCTCGTCGCTGCCGGTCTCGAGGTCGAGCCGCGGTCTCAGACCGAGGGGAAAGGCGCCGCTGCCGAGCTTGCGAATCTGTCCGTCGCGCCGGCGCAGGAGCGGGAAGGGATGGCCGGCGCAGACGTACTCGAGCCTGCCGCTGGCGGGCTCGAGCAGGGCGTAGAAGAGGGTCAGGAAGGCGCGTGGCCCGCCGGTACCGACGAGCGCCTTGTTGATCATCTCGGCCACCGCCAGGGGGCCGGGGTCGGTATCGACGGCGAGCTTGAGGGTCGCGTTGGTGATCGCCATCAGCATGGCGGCGGCGATGCCGTGGCCGCTGGCGTCGCCCACCGCCAGGGCGACGCGGCCGTCGGCCAGCGGCAGAAACTCGTAGTAGTCGCCGCCCACCGTATTGGCCGAGCGGTAGGAGAAGGCGAAGCTGTAGCCCTCGATCGCCGGCGCCTGCCGGGGCAGCAGATCCCGCTGCAGCTGCCGCGCCACCTCCAGCTCGTCACGCACCTGGACCCGGTCGGCGAGCTCGAGGACGAGCAGGAAGACCAGGCCGAGGACGCTGATGAACAGCAGGATCGGGTGCTGCCAGGTCTCGATCGTCTCTCCGCCGACCTCGATCGTGTCGGTCTGCAGACCGAGCAGGGCGAGCAGCAGGCAGAGGGCGAAGAGCAGCCGCCGCGGCGGCGAGAGCCGCGAGGTGAACTCGATGAACAGCGTCTTCGACCGGTACCACCAGCGGCGCAACCAGCCTTCGGGCTCCACTTCATCCGGATGGTCGTGGGTGATGATTCCGTAGGCGCGCTGCCAGTCACGCCGCCAGAGCTTCGGCAGGTCACGGGGCTTCACCCCACCCGCGTAGTCCCGGACCGAGGCCTTGAAGCCCTTCTCTGTCTGTCGAGGAGTCACCGCACCCTCTCCGGCCCCCTGCACTCACTTACGGTTGCCGGCGTCGATGGTTGAGGCTGGGTGCCGGAATCACAGTACGCGTCAGACAGCTGCCGCGCGCCGTCCCCAAGGGTGGTCGGCTTTGTGGGTGGACACTCCTGTCCGAGCTCGACTCAGGCCAGGCGCAGGCCCAGCACGAAGGCGCCGGCCAGCAGCGCAATCCAGCCGAGAAGGAGCGTGAGCAGCGCGCCGGGCTGAACGACTATGGGTCGGGTCATCGGTCTGTCCCTCCTCTGACTGGTAAGCGACAATGGTCCGCAAAGGGAGCAGCTCGGTTTCGCTGCGGGACACCGGCTGCCCGATCGCGAGATGCGACTGAACCGCTTTGAGTACCTGCTGATGAACAATCCTCTGCGGGCCGCCGTCCAGCGCCGCTTCGAGGCGCCTCGACTGCTCGAGATGGGCGGTTCAGCCCGCGGCGGGGTCGCGTTGGAGCTGGGTTGCGGGCGCGGCGTGGGCGCCGAGCTGATCCTGGATCGGTTCGGGGTGGACTCGCTAGACGCGTTCGACCTCGACCCGCGCATGGTCGGGCTCGCCCGGCAGCGGCTCGGGGGCCGCCCGGTACGGTTCTGGGTGGCTTCGGGAACCGCCCTGCCGGCGGCGGACGACTCCTACGACGCGGTCTTCGATTTCGGCATCCTGCACCACGTTCGAGACTGGCGGCGGGCGGTTGCCGAAGTCGCCCGCGTCCTGAAACCGGGCGGCCGCTTCTACGCCGAGGAGGTGCTCGAGCCCTTCATCCGCCGGACGCGGTGGCTGCTGGATCATCCTCGGACCGATCGTTTCGACGCGGAGCAGTTTCGGGCCGCTATCGAGGCCAGCGGATTGGCGGTGGTGGACTGGCGCCAGTGGTGGGGCTGGGTGGCCTGGTACGCGGCCAGAAAACCGGTTCAGGCCGGACCGGGTGGCAGCGGCGAAGAGTAGCGCGGGCTATGTGTCCTGCCGCTGCTCTGCCGGCACGATGGTCAGCAGCCACAGAAGACCGGCGGCGATCTCGAGCGCCGCGAAACAGAAGATCGCTTGGCGCAAGGTCGCTCCACCGGTCTGCAGCAGGAACGCCACGGCCAGGATCGCCAGAGTGTCGACCAGGGTGATCAGCAGCCACTCGGTGGCGAAGACCCGGCCGCGGTAGCGGTCGGGCGTGCGCTTCTGCAGAAGCACCGTGGAGGCCACCCAGTTGGCGCCGCTGGGGGCGTGGGCCAGGACGACCAGGACCGGCAGCCATGCGCCCCAGGCGACCCAACCGACGGTCAGATAGCACAGGCCGGTCACGGTGAGGCCGATGCCGAACATGAGCGGCCAGTTGCGCTCGGCGACGCCGGCACGGGCGGCGATCGGCCCGATGCCGGTGCCCAGCCCGCGCGCGGCGAACAGCAACCCGATGCCCACGGCTGGCGCCTCGGGCCGCCAGGATTCGCCGATCAGGGTCAGGGCGTAGACCAGAGCGCCGCCGCCCAGTGCCCACACCGGCTTGACCAGGGCGATGCGGCCGATCTCGGGCCGGTGAACCAGCTGGCGCCAGCCGTCGGCGATCTCGGCAAGTGCCTTGCGCAGTCTGACCGCCCCGGTGTCGCCGCGGGTAGGCGGGATGCGCACGCCGGCGATGAAGGCGGCGGAGACCAGATAGCTGACGCTGTCGAGCACGAAGACGGTGCCGGTGCCGAAGCTCTCGGTGGCGAAGCCGCCGACCGCCGCCCCTACCGCCAGCAGCACCGACCAGGTGGCGGCGGAGAGCGCGTTGGCGGTCAGCAGCTCGCGCGGGCTGGTGATGTTGGGCAGCGTCGCGCTGCGCGCCGGCACGAAGATGGCGCCGATCATCATCTGCAGGGCGATCAGCCCGAAGAGCAGCGGCAGCTCGGCCTCCCGGTCGACGGCGAGAAAGCCCAGCACCACCGCCGCCCGCGCCAGGTCGGCGACGATCATCAGCCGTTTGCGGTCGAAGCGATCGGCCAGCAGCCCGGCCAGCGGCGAGGCGAGGGCGAACGGCAACGTCTTGACGATGAAGACCAGCCCCAGCGCCACCGGCGAGCCGGTCAGCTGGCGGATCAGGGTGTAGAGCGCGATGGTGTTGAGCCAGTCGCCGAGCAACGACGCCATGTCGCCGATCCACAGCCGGCGGAAGTCGCGGTTGGCGCGCAGGAGCTCGAGGTAGCCGGCCGATGAGGTCATGGGATCGGTATTGGACTGCAGCGCCGCGAATCGATGGTGCTCCCGGGCCGGGCTACGCTTCCAGGCCGCACCGTGGCTTCGCTGGCTGCCTCAATGCTCCGCTCTCGGGGTGGCCGTTCCGGCTGCGCCCTCCGTCTGCTGTGAGGGGCCGGGCCAAGGTCCGGACTGTTCCGGCGGCCTGTTCCGGCCTGGCCGAGGTCAGGGCCGGCTACTCTGATGCGACGTCGGTGCTCAGACCGCGTCCGGTGACCAGATAGGTCGCAAAGCTGCCCAGCCAGTGGCCGCCCTCGTAGTGCTCGCCGGTCACCGAGCGCAACCCGGCGGCACGGTGGCGAGCGGCGGCGGCCAGCACCGCCGGGCGCCGAGGGTCGGCGGTCGGCAGACCGGCGGCGATGCCCTCGAGCATCCAGGCGCGGCTCAGGTTGAGACCGTCGAGATGGGCCAGCTTGGGGTCGGTGGGGTCGCTCACGACCGCCGGCTCCAGCCAGGCGGCCGATCCCTCGAGCGGCAGTTCGGGCAGGAAAGCGCCCAGCCAGGCGGCAAAGGCGGGCGGTGGCAGGATGCGCCGCATCAGGTCGGCCTCGGCCAGACAGGGCGAAAGAAAGTCCTGGCCCGACGGCTCGTAGGCCAGCGGGCAGTTGCGGTCGTCGAGGTAGAACTGGCTCGACCGCGCCTCGACCAGCGCCGCCATCTCGGGTTCGGGCACGGTACGCGCCCAGTCGAGGATGAGACCGAAGGCGAAGGCGGTCTGCGAGTGCTCGCCGGTGCGGATCGGGTGGTCGAGCTTGGGCAGCCACTCGGCGATCCGTTGCGCGGCCTGGCGTTCCAGCGGTCCCAGGTTGAACGCCCAGAGCTGGACCTCCGGGTCGTCCCAGTTGCGCAGCTCGGCGGCCAGCTGCAGCAGCCAGGCCAGCCCGTAGGGCCGCTCGAAAGAGACTCTGCCGGCGCCCTCCAGGTAGGTGGCCTCACCCGCCAGCCGCTCGCCGGTCAGGCTCGTGGCCAGCGCCTGGCGCGCCGGCGCCGCAAAACCCGCCTGCGGCAGGGCCCGCGCCAGCCGCGCCAGCAGCCAGTGCCCGTGCACCGAGGAGTGCCAGTCGTAGCAGCCGTAGAAAGCCGGGGTCAGCTCGCGCGGCGGCAGGGCGTCCTGGTCGCCGGCCATCACGTGGGCGATCTTGTTCGGGTACTCACGGTGGACGCAGTCGAGGGCCAGGCCGGCAAACCGCTCGGCGGTGGCGGCATCGAGCGCGGTCTGCTGGGCGTTGGCCGGCAGGGCAAGGCCGGCTGCCAGCAGCAACGTTGCTGCACGCGTACGCATGGTGGGCAGTCTAGCGCGGTGCCGGGGTGAAGGCGGTGAAGAATCGCACAGCCCGCCCGGCTGGCCCGCGTCGCGAACTGCTAGCTGTCGCTGGTCATGATGAACAGCGGCAGCATCTCGAAGCTGCGGTAGAGCGGGCGCAGGCGGTCGGCGTTGTAGTGGCGCTTGACGTCGAGCCGCTTCTTGCGGGAGGTGACCACGTCGACCGGGACGTTGTCGTAGCGCCCGTTCTTGAGCACCACCAGCCGGCCGTGCACGCCGCCGAGGATCAGGTCGAGGGCCAGGTTGCCGTAGGCCATCGGCACGATCGAGTCGACCGCGTCGGGGTCTCCCGAGCGGGTCAGGTAGCTGAGCTTCTGGTAGACGACGTTCACCCTGCGGCCGTCGTTGAATCGCGGCGAAAGCTCTTTCAGGCCGGCCGCGACCTGCTCGCCGATGCCGCCCAGCTTGGCGTGGCCATAGGCGTCGACGGCCTGGTCCGCGAAGACCATGTCGCCGCCCTCGAACTTCGCCCCTTCGGAGACGAGCACCACCGCGTAGTTGCTGGGGTTCTGCCGCCGGTCCTCGACCAGCAGCTCGGTCAGCCGTTCCATGTTGAAGTTGTGCTCGGGGATCAGGCAGCGGTTGGCAGAGCCGGCCATGGCCGGCAGCAGGGCGGTGAAGCCGGCGTAGCGGCCGAAGACCTCGAGCACCAGAAACCGCTCGTGCGACCCGGCCACGGTGCGCAGGCGATTGGTCATCTCGATGGTGCGGGTGACGCAGGTCGAGAAGCCGATGCAGTAGTCGGTGCCCGACACGTCGTTGTCCATCGTCTTGGGGATCGCCACCACTTTGACCCCCTCCTGATAGAGCCGCACGCCGTAGCTCAGCGTGTCGTCGCCGCCGATGGGGATCAGGTAGTCGATGCCCAGCCATTCGAGGTTCTTCAGGACCTCTGGCGTCAGGTCGTTGACCTCTTCGGTGTAGCGGTCGCGCAAGCGGGCCGGCACATCTTCCCGCTTCACCTTGCCGGGGTGGGTGCGCGAGCTGTGCAGGAAGGTGCCGCCGGTTCGCCCCGCCTTGTTGACCACTTCGTCGGTGAGGATCTGGTAGTGCGCGGCGCTGTCGTCGGCGTCGGGGTCGAGATCCACCAAGCCGGCCCAGCCACGGCGGATGCCGACGACTTTGTAGCCTTCGCGCAGGGCGCGGATGGTCACCGCTCGGATGGCGGGGTTCAGGCCCGGCACGTCGCCGCCGCCCGTGAGGATACCGATGACACCCTTGTTGCTCTCGACGACGGCCATGGTCTCTCCTGTTGCCCTGGTTGGCGCTGACCTGCGAAGCTAACATGCCGCCGCCGTCAGGCGAATAGAATCGCCACCGAAGATGAGCCAGAGCTCGCGCCGGCCGCTGGTGGCCGTGGACGCCCGAATGGTGGAGGCCTCGGGGATCGGCACCTACCTGCGCAACGTGCTCTCGAGGCTGGTAGCCGTCGGGCCGGAGTGGCGTCTGGCGCTGCTCGGGCACCCCGAGCAGCTGGCCCGTCATTCGTGGAGCGCGGCGCCGGGGGTCGAGGTAGTCGCGCACCGGGCGCCGCTCTACGGGCTGCGCCAGCAGATGCTGCCGGCGGCGGCGCGCGCCCGCTCACCAGATCTGCTCTGGGTGCCGCACTACAACATCCCGCTCGCCTGGCGCGGGCGTCTGCTGGTGACCGTCCACGATCTGGCCCATCTGGCGCTGCCCGAGGTGTTCGGGCGGGGCGCCCGGCGTGCCTACGCCTGTCTCACCTTTGCCGCGGTGCGCCGTCGTGCGGCCGGGCTGCTCTATGTCTCGCGCTTCAGCCGCGACGAGTTTCATCGTCTCGTGGGTGCGCCCCGGGGTGCCGAGTGGACGGTGCCGAACGGCGTCGGTCGGCAGTGGTTCGAGGTGCCGTCGCCGCCGTCGCCGGAACGGCCCTACTTGGTCTTTGTCGGCAACGTGAAACCGCACAAGAACCTCGGCCGGCTGCTCGAGGCGTTTGCCATGCTGACGTCTGAGATCCCCCACGACCTGGTCCTGGCAGGCCGCCGGCGCGGCTTTCTCACCGGCGACCGGGAGATCGCGCGGCGCGCCGCGGACCTCGGCGAGCGGGTCCGCTTCACCGGCCTCCTCGAGGAGGAAGATCTGCGGCGCATGGTGGCCGGCGCCGCCGCCCTGGCGTTGCCGTCGCTCTACGAGGGGTTCGGTCTGCCGGCTCTGGAGGCGATGGCCTGCGACGTTCCGGTGCTCGCGGCCCGCGCCGCGTCGCTGCCCGAGGTGTGTGGAGAGGCGGCGCTCTACTGCGACCCCCGCGACCCGCGGGACATCGCCGCCGGGCTGCGCCGGCTGGTCACCGACGCCGAGCTGGTCTCGCGACTGATCGCGGCGGGCGGCGAGCGCGCCCGGTTGTTCAGCTGGGACCACACCGCCGCCGCCGTGGCCGGCGCGATCCGCGAGGTACTCGACCGGGCCTAGAGCTCCGGCGAGACCACCAATACCAGCGCGTCGTCATCGAGCGTCGCCTGTCTCACCTTCACCCGGCCGACGTCGAGCGCCAGACCGGACTCGAGCTCGGGCGCCTCGACGCCCAGCGCCTTCAGCAGGCTCGAGCTCAGCGCCAGCTCGCCGATGCGCAGGTCGATCGGCGGCCCCAGGAGCAGCCGATCCTCCACCGCGGCAGGTGCGGCGCGCAGCGAGATGTAGATGTCGCCGCCGGAGCCCGACAGCCGCAGCAGCAGCTCGAGGAGCCGCCGCTGGCCGCTGGAGAGACGCTCGGCCGGCAGCCTTGCCGGCGTCACCACGGCGCCCAGCTCGAGCTCACCGGCGAAGATCTCTGCCCGCACCGCTCTGGTCGCGGCGAGCAGGTTGCGGCCGTCGTCGTGCTCATAGGCCATGGCCAGGATCAGGCCCTCGAGATCGCGGGCGTCGAGCCGCACCTCGCGTCCCGCGCGCAGGCCGTCGAGGACTATCTTGCCGCGGCGCTTGACCCGGTCGAGAAACGACTCGTCCGGCGTGCCGTCGTCGGCGGTGACCTCGTCGAGCAGTTCGCGACCGAAGCGGCCGACCAGGCGCTGCTGGGAGCGCCGCGCGGCGGCCTCGAGATCGGGCTCGAGGGCGTCGGCGGCCCGTGCCTCCACGTACCAGTCGGGCAGCTGGCCTACCTGACTGCCTGTCCACCAAGCGGTGCCCGCCGCCAGGAGACCGAGGATCAGCAGCAGAAGCAGGACCTTGCGCATCGCCGCGGAGCTTATCCTGCGTAGTCTGAGAAGCGCCGCGTGGCGACATCGGGTAGAAAAGTATCAACTTCCTCTCGGGGCCGTTTCTTGCGAGATTCTCACAAGTTGTTCATTTGTAGATACTTAGGGTCGTTCGAGGAGCATGGCACAGAGCTTGCCTTGTGTTGGGAAGGAGGGCAGTGCAAGTGAGCGATAGAAAGAGCATCGGACGAGCCACGGGCTTTACGCTGGTCGAGATGATCGTCGGGGTGGCGATTATCGGGGTCCTCTTCACGCTCGGCGCTCCGGTGGTGATGAGGACGATCCACACGGCGAAAGTGTCGTCGGTGGGCTACGACTGCAATATCACGGTACGTCGGGCCAAATCGGAGGCGATCAAGAAGAACTCGCCCGTTGTGGTGAGGTACGACTCGACCTACGAGCTGCTGACGGCTTTCGTCGACGTGCACGGCGCGACAGTGAACGATCCGCCGGACTACGCCTTCGCCCCCGATGCCGGCGTCGCTCCCACGGCGACCGATCACGAGGTCAGCCAGTGCGCTCTGCCCGCCGGCGTGACCTGGGGCGGCCCGACCGATGACGCGGACATCACCGTCGGCTTCACCACCGTGGGCACCGAGAAGCTGGCCATCTTCGAGCCCGACGGCACGGTGCAGGACATCGGCACCTTCCGTTTCGGCGACGCCAGGGGCAACTACCTGGCAATCCAGGTCGCCCCGGCGGCTACCGCCCGGGTGACGTTGCTCAAGTGGGACGAAGAGGACACGAAGTGGAGAGAGCAGGGAGAGGAAGGCAAGAAATGGGTCTGGTTCTAGACGCAAGACTGAAGCGCCGGCGCCGCGGCCGGATGTCGCGCCGGGGTGGCGGCTACTCGCTGGTCGAGGTGCTGCTGGGGCTGCTGATCCTGATGGTCGCGTTGATCGGGCTGATGCCTCTGTTCACCAAGTCGATCCAGCAGAACCTCGAAGGCAAGCAGTCGACCGAGGCCACCGGTCACGGCCGCACCGAGCTGGAGAACCTGCTGCAGCTGGATTTCAACAACTGGCTGGTCAACGTCGAGGCGGGCAGCGAGCGCGCCCAGCATCTCTTCTGGACCGAGGGCGACCCCGCCAAGCGCGGCGACGAGTACTGGACCGACACCGATCCGGCACCCGTCACCGCCTCCTGGGAGATGTTCGGTGTCGTGCGCCAGTTCGGGATCCAGTCGGTACGTGACGACGACCTCGACGGCGTCATGGAGGTCATCGTGGGCCTCGAGGACGACGATCTCGACGGGGTTCTCGACAATCCGCTGGCGGCCGGCTCGCTACCGGCGTTCGTCCATCTGAAGACCCTGGACGTGGCCCTGCAGAAGCGGGCCAGCTCCGTGACGATGGGCGAGGCCCTGCGGCTCGACCTTCAGACCATCAAGGCCTTCTAGGGCTTTCAGGAGAGCCAGAAGATGCGTGGATTCAGAAATCATCATGCCGTTGGTCGCGCGCCGCGGTCGGCCGGTTTCTCGCTCGTCGAGTTGCTGGTCGGCCTGGCGGTGACCTCGATGCTGCTGCTGGCGATCGTCGGAGTGTTCGACGCTGGCAGCAAGGTCGCTCGGGTCGAGACCCAGGTCTCCGACATGCAGCAGTCGCTGCGGGCCGCGCATCGCCAGATCACCCGGTTCGTGCATATGGCCGGCCGCGGCGGGCTGGCGCTGGCGCTGCCCAACGTGCCGGTCTTTCAGGGGCCGGCACTGACGGTCCGCAACGCCGCCGGCGTCGGCGCCGACAACGGCGAGATCGCGGTCGGCTTCGTCGACACGCCGTTCGCGGTCGACGGCAGCGACATCCTGATCGCCAGGGGCGTCTTCAGCAGCCAGGTCTATCAGGTGGAGACCCTCATCCCGGCCGACTTCACGCTGCTCAACGCGGGCGTGCCGACCGACGATCCCGCCATGGCGACGGATGGCAGGGTGGTGATTCGAGACCTGACCAACACCGGCGTGGCCCAGGATCTGATGCCGCTCAACGATTCGATCACCGGCAACATTCCCGAGGCCCTGGTCCTGGTCAGCCAGATGGACGAGGGCATCGTCGCGGTCGTCGAGCTGGATACCGCCAACACCGTCGTGGCGGGCGACCAGATCACCATCGCGTTCAAGGTCCAGGGAATGACCCATCCGGAGTACCGCAATCTGTACAACTCCGGCGGCGGCATCCAGCCGGTGCTGCCGGCGGGGCTGACCAGCGTCGCCCACGTCGGCATCCTCGAGGAGTACCGGTTCTACGTCCGCAAGCCGCCACCGCCGGTGCCGCCAGCGCCGCCGGAAACCTCCAAGCTGTCGCTGGCGCGGATGTTCCCGGGCACCGAGATCCCGTATCTGAGCGCCCTCGCCAACGCCGGCGTGGATCTGGCCGACAACGTGCTCGACATGCAGGTGGGGCTCGCCTTCGACTCGGCCCTGGGACCCGCGGCGACGGACCAGAACGGCGACGGCGAGGTCGACGAGCAGGACATGGAGATCCACGAGTCGATCGATGGCGAGGACGACGACTGGCTGTTCAACACCGATCAGGACAGCATCCTGCTGGCGCCCTGGAACGGCACGGCCCCACAGCCGGAGCTCTACTACGTCCGCCTGAGCCTGCTGGCCCGCACCCAGCGCCGCGAGCGCAACCACCAGGCGCTGGAGCTGGCGGGTTACGAGGACGTCCAGGCGTTGCGCGTCCTGGCCTGGAACACTTTCGAGGAGCGCATGTACAGACGGCGCTTTCAGCAGACCATCATCGAGCTGAGGAACCTCTAATGAGACGTTCAATGCCAAACCACCACCGCGCCCAGCGGGGCAGCGTCTACATCATCACCCTGGTGGTGCTGCTGGTGCTGACCGTGCTCGGCCTGAGCATCGCCCTGATCACTCAAAGCGAGATGCAGATCGGCATCAACGAGCGGCTCGGTGAGACGATGTTCTATGCCGCCGGCTCGGGTATCGAAGTGTCGACCGCCAAGGCGCTGGTGATCCCCGATCTGCAGGCCATGCGCATCGACCAGGTCGTGCCGCGCGCGTTGCCCAACCTCAACGTACGCAACCGGGTGGACGTGTCGCGCTTCCGGCCGATCATGGACTCGCCCTGCGACCTCTGCCAGATCAACGAGGGTCTGGCCTACGCCAAGCTCCACCACCAGGTAGATGCGACGGCGACGAGAATCGGCTGGCAGGGTGCGGCGACGCCGATACCCGCCAACGTCTCGCCGTTGGCCCAGAAGCGGCTGGAGGTGATGGTCTCCTTCCAGCCCTGGCCGCTGAACACCCAGGCGATGATCTACGGCATCGGCAATTTCAACCAGACCACCGGCGATTCGGACCTCTAGAGCCTGTCCGATGACGTTCGAAAGCGAGGGCAAGACCGTGAGCGCTTCCAGATCGACTGTTCGACACATACTTCCGGCGCTGTTCGTGGCGCTGGCGCTGGTCGGCCCGGTGGCCGTCGAAGGCGACGACCGCGAGCTGGTCAAGGGCGGTACCCGGGATCCCTACCTGCACGTCATCTTCGACGTGTCGGGCTCGATGAACTGGCAGCCGCCGCCGCCGGGCGACTCCTGGGCGCCGGGCTACGGCGACGATCCCAACTCCAAGATGTACCAGGCCAAGTCGGCGCTCTACACGGTCGTCTCCGACCCGACGCTGCGCACCGTGCTCTGGGGTTTCTCGACCTACAACCAGGACTACCTGCAGGTGCACCGCAAGCACTGGATCTACACGCCGCAGACCAACCCCCCATGGGTCACTGACGGTCGCATGCCCTACCCGCAGGCCGGCCAGCCAAAGCACTTTGGTGACATGTGCATGGACGACGAGGACGGCAACACCACCTGCGATCTGGACGCCATGCATGGCGAGATCACCGGTGCGCGACTCGGCTCGTGCAGCAATCCGCAGGACTTCGACCTCGACGCGACAATCGACGAGGACGAGGGCGAGGTCTTCAGCTTTCCGGTCCTGGGCGATCTTGGGACCACCCAGACCGACGAGTGGGTGCGCTTCAACGGCCGCACGTTCAGGCTTCGCTGGGTGCCGATCTCCGGTGGCTTCGGCGCCGAGACGATCAGCGTCCAGGTCGAGATCAGGGAGCGCTCCGGCAGCTGCTGGGGTCTGGGGCCAGGCCAGACCGAGACCATAACCTTCGAGCGGGTCTACACCCAGGACCTCAACGGCCGCAACCTGCCCGGCGGCAACGATGTGCTCTTCTGGCAGGGAGACGGCTATACCGATCAGGCCGGCAACCCGGCCGGCTTCTGGGGCAACGGCCAGATCCGCGACATGCAGGCCTATGGCACTTGCGAGGGCTGGGAGCCCAACAACGACAGCAGCCAGGACATCATCAATGGTGTGCGGCTCAAGTACGTGACCCAGGACGACCCACTGAATCGACACTCGAGCGTGCTCGACCGCGGCGATGTGATCCCGCTAGATTGGCGGGGCAAGGAGGCCTGGGGCGTCCCCAACCGGGACGCCATCCTGCAGCGGCTGAGCCCCAACTACGATCCCGATGATCCGGGTTTCTCGCCCGACTTCCGCAGCGCGCCCTACTTCCTGGATAGCCCCAACAACATACTCAACGGACGGTTGGCGCTCAAGCCCGAGTACGTCAACACGCCGCCGCTCATCCCGCAGGGCGCGACGCCCATCGGCAACTCCATGAAGAACTTCCTGAACTGGTACGACAGCTGGAAGCCGGAGGCCTGCGACCCGGACGACGGTGACCCCTACTTCGGCTGCCGTTCGGTGAACCTGCTGATCCTCACCGACGGCGACGAGACCTGCTACGGCGGCAGTCCCGGCGGTCCGTTGCGGGACGGCGGCGGCGACTACAACCCGTGTGGCGTCGCCACGCAGCTGCTCACCATGGGCGAGCGCGACATCCGCACCTTCGTCATCGGTTTCGGTGTGGCGGGCAACAACGCCAACTTCCTCAACTGCATCGCCGTCAACGGCGGCACCGACGCCATCGACCTGGACGATCCGCCGGACGGCATTCCCGAGATCACCGGCCCGATCCTGCCCGGCAACGAGCAGGAGCTGGTCGATGCCCTGCGTCAGGTGGTCTCGGTGATCACCGTCGGCGCCCGCTCGTTCAGCTCGGCCGCGGTGCCCCAGGGGCAGGTGAACGTGCAGGACAAGGTCTATCTGACCAGCTTCCTGCCCGACCGTGAGCTGGTCATCTGGCCGGCCCGGGTGGATGCCTACCTGAAACCGATTCCGCTGGTCGAGGTCGACATCGAGCTGCCCGACGGCACCCTCGAGAAGCGCAACGTGCCCAACCCGTCGCGCAAGTGCAACACCACCCTGGAGAGCGCCTGCCATCTCTGGAACGGCGGCGAGCAGCTGCTGGCGCAGGCCGCCGAGGACGCCGAGCTGGTGCCGGGCGACTACAACCTGGGCATGCTCGGGGACCAGCGTCGGGTCTACTACGGCGTGGACGAGAGCCCCGGCCTGCCCTGGGGGCGGCTCTTTTTCGCGCCGCCGACCGACCCGGCAACGGAAGACGCGGAGTGGCAGTATCTGCTCGAGTCGATGGGCATCTGTGCGGCGGGTGACGCGGCGTGCGGCCTGGACCCCGACAGCCGGGACGAGGGCACCGAAGTGCTGGAGTTCACCCATCGCAAGAAGGCGGGCGACGTGCCCAAGGACGACCCGCGGCTCGAGCCGGAACCGGGGGAGTACATCCTCGGCGACATCTTCCATTCCGATCCGGCGGTTCTCGGCGGTCCCGACGACTTCCGCTACTGGGTGGCCGACGTCGGCGGCAACGGCAACCAGCCACTGGAGGATTTCTGCGAGGACGATCCGGTCGGATCGCCCGACGGCTACCGCTGCTTCTTCGCCGAGCAGCGCAACCGCCGCAAGCTGCTTCTGGCGGGCGCCAATGACGGCCAGGTGCACGCCTTCGACGCCGGCATCTTCCGCGGCGAGTGCGTGGACAATGCCGCCACCGGCGAGGAGTTCGTCGTCGGCCAGTTCGACAACGGCACCGGCAACGAGGTCTTCTCCTACGTGCCGACTTCGGTGATGCCGACCCTGAACGACCTCAAGGACACCGTCCAACAGCAGTTCACCGTCGACGCTCGCATCTCCACGGGTGACGTCTTCATCGACCCCGTGCACGGCGGCACCCCGGCTGACCGTGAATGGCGTACGGTGATGATGGGTGGGCTGCGCGAGGGCGGCAGCGGCTACTACATGCTCGACGTAACCCATCCCGACACTCTCGCGGTCTGTGACGGCACCGCCACGATCCCGACGCCGGAGGGCGGGGCCAGCGGCTACGTGCCGTCGTGCGTCGATAACTGCAGCGGTGGTGACGGCGGCAGCGACCATCCCTATCCGATGCCGCTCTGGGAGTTCTACGACAACCAGGACTGCGGCACCTACCTGCCCGACGGCCGTTGCGACGACGACCTGAACAACCGCCCCGACCTCGTCAACAGCTGGTCCGCCGCCACCATTGGCCGGATCCAGGTGCTGGTGGACGACGGCAGCGGCGCCGGCCCGGAGCCCGAGGATCGCTACGTCGCGGTTTTCGGCGGCGGCCTGGACACCGAGCGCAAGGACCAGCTGGTGACGGGCGGCAACTATCTCTACATGGTGGACGTCGAGACCGGCAAGGCGATCTACAAGCGCCAGCTGATCGACCCGGACAGCTCGGACGATGTCTCCGAGTTGCGGGGCGCCGGCGCCGCGGCCAGCGACCCGGCGGCCGTCGACACGGACCAGGACGGCTACCTCGACACGATCTATATCGGCACGACCCGGGGATATCTCTACAAGGCCGACATCTCACAGCCGCGGGAGCTGCTCGACCTCGGCTCGCTGGGCTTCAAGGTGACCGACACCGACTGGGCGCCGTTTCCCGTTTTCGATAACGACGATCGTCCGATCTACCATCCGCCGGCGGTGGTCTTCGTGGCCCAGAAGGGCCAGTTCGCGCTGGCATTCGGCACCGGAGATCGCGAGGATCTGTGGTCGCTGTCCACCCAGGAGGGGCGTCTCTACATGATCCTGGACAACAACTTCCGGCGCGCCGACTACCTCGCCGGCACGCTGCCCAAGGATGAGAGCGACTACGCCTCACTCGGCAGGATTGACGCGGAAGAGGACCCGAGAGAGACCGATCTGCTGCGCAACGCGCCTTTCGGCTGGTTCATCACCCTGGATCCGCGTGAGCGAGTCATCACCCGCACCTTCGCACTGGGTGGGGTGACGGTCTTCTCCTCCTTCCAGCCCACCGAGGAAGTGTCGGAGGAGGGTTCCATCTGCCTGCGACGGGGGAGCAGCCGCGTCTTCGTGGTCAACACCACCAGCGCCGACGCGCTTCTCGAATCCAGCAAGCGCTACTTTGTCGTCGAGGGCGGCTTCCTCTCGGCGCCGTTCGTCGAGACCGGCGCCACCACCAACCCGGAGGAAGAGTGCACCGGGCCGGACTGCGCCGGCACCGATGCCGTCGTGCCGGACAATCTCGATGAGATCATGGACGAGTTGCGGCAGTTGCTGCCGCCTCAGTGCCGGTTCGCGAACTACACTATCAACATCAAGGCGGTTCGCGACGACACCGGCATCGAGTTCCTGGCGGCGATTCCGGTCTGCACCGTGCGCACCAACTGGAGGGACTTCTAGATGACGGGACGCAGAGCATGGATCGCCCTCGTGGCGGTTCTGGCGTTGGCTGGCGGAGTCGCGGCGGGGGCCGCAGAGCTGGTGACTCGCGACGGCCAGGTCATCGAGACTCAGGGACCCTGGGAGGTGCGCGGCAAGCTCCTGGTCTTCAAGCTGACGGACGGCACGCTCGCTTCGCTGCGTCTCGACGAGGCGGATCTCCCAGCCAGCGAGGCGCGGGCGCGCGAGAAGGAGCGGCGGGAGCGGCAGCTACGCGAGGCGCCTATGCGGCCGGCGCCCGAGCCGCGGCAGGCGATCGTGGTGCTCACCGACAAGGACGTCTCGCACCCGATGGGCCGCGTCGAGGAGTTCGAGCCGGAGGACGTCGCCGGCGACGATCTGGCCGCCGATCCCGGTGCCGGCGGCCAGGGCGGCGAGGTCAGCGGAGCCGCCGAAGACGCCCAGGGCGCTGCCGAGGATCAGGACGAGGCCCCCGGCGACCCGGTCGCCGGCTCCGGTCGAGGCGTCCAGGTCGTACAGTGGAGTCAGGAGGCGGAGGGCGAGACCGGTCTGGCGGTGCGGGGCGTCATCCAGAACCTGGGCGGCAGCTTTGCCACCAGTCTGAAGGTCAACGCCCTGTTCTACGACGAGGCCGGCGGGCTGGTGGCGGCCCGCGAGGTGGAGTTCGAGGACGGTGCGCTGGGGCCTGGCGCCCGGCGGGACTTCTCGGTCTCGTTGCCGCACTCGCTGGTCTACGACGAGATCAAGTTCCAGGTCGTCGGCCGGGGCTTCCGCTCGGTCGGTCAGAGTGTGCGGACGGGGACGCAGTCCACCAGCCCGGACGAGCCAGTGGAGCCCGAGGTTCCCGAGCAGCTAGCAGCCCGGCCGGCTTGAAGCCGAGGGGCAGGCCCTCTGGACGGAGAGCCATCCTGCGCGCGCTGCTTTCGCTGCGTGCTCGGATTCTCCCCTGGGTCGGGCGCCCCTCGCCTCCCGGCCGGCCTCCGGTGATGCCAGCGGCTTGCAGCGGGCCAAGCCGAAGGAGGGCAAGGAGACCAGCCTATAATCAGTCTCCCGAAGGCTGCGGAATGGGCGAGACTCCGGAGAAGAAGATCGGTGACGTCACGGTGCGCCTCCACCGCGATACGTGCATCAGCACCGGCGCTTGCGTCAAGGCGGCGCCCGAGGTGTTGCGCCTCGATTCGCGGCAGTTGGTGACCTTCACCGAGCCGGTGGGCGAGATCGAGCGCGACCGTCTGGTCGACGCCTGCCAGTTCTGCCCGGTGGGGGCCCTGGAAGCGTTCGACGAGCACGGCGAGCGGCTGGCGCCGTAGACCGTGCTGCACCGCGTCGAGCGCCAAAGCCGGGCCGGCCTGGAGCGCGGGCGCTGACCCTCTGGCGGGGAGTCATCCTGTGCAGCGCCGAGTTCGCTGCGGGCGCGAAAGCTGCCCTTTGTCGGGTGTGCCGCTGGCCTCGCGACCGGGCCTCCCTCGAGGCGTGCTGCGCGTCAGTCTCCCGGCCCGATCATCTCGTACTCGAGCCGCTGGATCAGGTCGGTCTCGGCCACCTCGTGCTCGTGCAGGCAGTCGAGGATCCGTGCGATGCGTCGGCGCAGGCCGGCGTCGGCGGGCTCGATGCCGTCGGAGTACTCCATCGCCGCGGTCGAGCAGCGGCGCATGTCCCTGAGGATCTCCACGTGATCGTGGACCAGACCCTCGACCGCCCCGGTGGCGCGGGGATGCGCTTCGGTCAGCTCCTCCATCATGCCGCCCTCTTCCTCTTCGCGGAAATGGCGGAACAGGGCATCGTGCAGCCGCACCAGGCGACGGGTGATCTCGGTCGACCAGGCGTGGGCGCCCTTCCGGCCCACTTCGGGCCGTGGCGCCTCCAGGAACCGGCGAAGATCGGCGACCATCGCGTTGAGCTGGCGGTGCTCTTCCAGCACCGTCTCGATCCACTCGTGGGTGGTCGTCGTCTCAGGCATCTGCAGAAGCTCCTTTCGCAAGCCACGCGGCGGCGGCTTTGGGTGTCTCGAGCCGCACGCTGTTGCTGCCACAAACCGGGCAGCTGCGCTCGACTACCTGTTTCTTGTCGTACTCCAAAGGGAAGCGGCCCTGGCAGCGCAGGCAGTAGAACGTCTTGGTCTCGGCCATCGTCTACCTCCGCTCTCAGTGGGTCACCACCGGCAGAACCGGCTCGGCGGCGGCCATCGTCGGGGCGAGGACCGGAGCCGCTCCCAACTCCTTCTCCTCGAGGATCTTCATGGTCTTGGCGACCTCCTGCGGCGTGACCTCGCGCAGCAGTTTGTCGACCTCGCGCATGACGCGGGCGAACTTCTGGCCCTCGGCGGCGCTGATCCACTCGAGCTGCAGCCGTTCCGGCCGGATGCCGAGCTTCTCCATCTGGGACCAGACCTTCTCCACCCGCCGCTGGGTCCAGGTCACGGCGTCGATGTAGTGGCAGTCGGAGAAGTGGCAGCCGGAGACCAGCACCAGCGGCGCTCCCTGGCGGAAGGCGCGCCAGATGAACCGCTGGTCGACGCGGCCGCTGCACATGGTGCGGATCAGCCGCACCGTTGGCGGGTACTGGAGCCGCGACGTGCCAGCGGTGTCGCCGCCGGCGTACGAGCACCAGTTGCAGGCGAACGCGACGACCTTCTCCATCGGCTTGTCGGCCAGGATGGCGTCGATCTGCGACACCACCTGCTGGTCCTCGAAGTGACGCATGGTGATGGCGTCGAACGGGCACTCTGCGGCGCAGGTGCCGCAGCCGGCGCAGGCGGCCTCGATAAAGAACGGGTCCTGCTTGAGCTTTTTGTTCGCCTCCTCGATGGCGTTGAAGGGGCAGACCTGCGCGCAGATCTTGCACTGGGCGCAGAGCTCGGGGTTGAGCACTGCGGTGATCGCCTCGATCTTCACCTCGCCGGCACCCAGCAGGTTGCCGGCGCGGGAAGCGGCGGCGCCGGCCTGGGTGACGCTGTCCTTGACGTCCTTTGGCGCCTCGACGCAGCCGGCGAAGTAGACGCCGCGGGTCGGCGCGTCCACCGGCTTCAACTTCGGGTGCGCCTCCATGACAAAGCCGTCGGAGGTGTGGGACAGGCTGAGGATCTCGTCGATGGAGCGCTGGCCGGGCCTGCCGTTGCCGTTGCTGTTGCGCGGCACCAGGCCGACCGCCAGAACCACCATGTCCAGGCGGTGCTCGGCGATCTCGCCGCGCAAAGTGTCCTCGACGCGGACCACCAGCTCGCCGGTCTCGGCGTCCTGCTCGACTGCACCCGGCAGGCCGCGCACGAAACGCACGCCCTCCTCCCGGCTGCGGCTGTAGAGATCTTCGAAGCCTTTGCCGAAGGCGCGAATGTCCTGGTGGAAGACCGTCGATCGGCTGTCGGGGTAGTGCTCGGCCAGGAGCAGGGTCTCCTTGATCGTGTTCATACAGCAGAAGTTGGAGCAGTAGGGCACGCCGCGGTTGGGCGAGCGCGAGCCGACGCACTGGATGAAGCCGATGCGCTTGGGCACCTCGCGGTCCGAGGGCCGCACCAGCTCACCCTCGGTGGGCCCGCCGGCGTTGATCAGGCGCTCGAACTCCATCGAGGTGATGACGTCGGGGAAGCGGCAGTAGCCGTACTCGTCGGTGGCGCGAGGGTCGTAGACGTCCATGCCCGTGGCGACCACGACGCTGCCGATCTCGAGGTCGCGCACCTCGTCGCAGGCGTCGTAGTCGATGCACTTCTTGTCGCATACTTCGCGGCACTTGCCGCAGGCGATCGGGTTGAAGCCGAGACAGTTGTCCGAGTCCAGCGTGTAGGTCGCCGGTACCGCCTGCGGAAACGGCATGTAGATCGCCTTGCGGGTGGCGAGGCCCTCTTGATACTCGTCCGGCAGGGCTACCGGACAGACATCGACGCAGTCACCACAGGCGGTGCATTCGACCGGGTCGACGTGCTGCGCGCGCCGCCGTATGCGGGCGCGGTAGTTCCCCACGAAGCCGGTGATGTCTTCGACTTCGGAGTTGACCAGGAGCTCAATGCGGGGATGCCGACCGGCATCCATCATTTTGGGGCCGAGAATTCATATAGAGCAATCCATAGTCGGGAACGTCTTGTCCAACGCCGCCATGATCCCGCCTATGGATGGCTCCTTTTCGACCAGATAGACCTGATGCCCGCCGTCGGCCAGCTCCAGGGCCGACTGGATCCCGGCCACGCCGCCGCCGATGACCAGCGCGGCGTCGGTGACCGGGAAGACCTTCTCATCCTGCGGCCGCAGCCGGCGCGCCCGAGCCACGGCGCTGGCCACAAGGTCCTTGGCCTTGCTGGTGGCCGCCTCCTTGTCGTGCATGTGCACCCAGCTGCAGTGTTCGCGGATGTTGGCCATCTCCATCAGATACTGATTGAGGCCGGCCTCCTCGACGCAGGCGCGAAAAGTCGGCTCGTGCAGCTTGGGCGAGCACGATGCCACCACCACCCGGTTGAGCTGGTGCTCGGTGATGGCCCGCTTGATCTCGTTCTGGCCCGGGTCGGCGCAGGTGTAGCGGTTGCGCACCACGGCCGCCACGTCGGGCAGCTC
>CALZJC010000004.1 GCA_945787525.1 Thermoanaerobaculia bacterium
TTCGAGGAGCCGCAGGTCGAGTCGGGAAACCCGACCCCTGGCTGAGAGCCCCGGCGCCCGGCGAAGATGCCGTCCCGCGACTCGAATGTGCGATCGCACCTCACCCACCGGAGCCAGACCCGACAGTGAGAGCCAGCCTGCGGTTCTCACCGATCGTCTGGTGCCGCACCGTAACCAGCCGCGAGACTGAGCGGCTCGACTGAGTGGATACTCCCAAACAGCAAGAAAAGACCGAGCGGCCGCGGTCCCGCGGCGGTCGCGGCCCCAGCCCCGCCGGCCGGCCGGTGCCGCTGCACAAGCGCAGCAGCTCGCACTTCCGCCCGACCGTGCGCGAGCGCGGCAAGCAGGATCTGGCGGCGGGGCGTGTCGCGTTCGAGATCGACGGCATGCGCAGCCGGGCTCGCGTCGAGGGGGCCGACAAGCACACCTACTCCGTCGGGCTGGACTGGTCCGAGGTCGAGTCGAAGCGCGCGTTGCACGCCTTCTGCGAGTGCCGGCGCTTTGCCGCCGGCAAGCCCTGCGAGCACGTCTGGGCGACGCTGCTGGCCCTCGCCGGTAGCGGTCAGGACATCCAGCCACCCGGTCGGGACCGTGTTTCGCTGCGCAAGGACCGCGCTTCGGCCTGGGACGATCTGGGCGTCTCGGAGGAGGCACTGGCGGTCGCCGTGGCGGTCGACGAGGCGCCACCGCGGCGCCACGCCTCGAAACGCAGCCGGGGCGGCGTCAGCCCGCGGCACTCCTCCACGTCCTGGCGCTCGCAACTGGATCTGCTGCGCGCCGAAGTCGGCCGGCTGTCGACGCAGGTGGCGGCAGTTCCGGCAGCCGTCGACGCTGCCGTCAGCACCCGCTTCCTGGTGAACACCACGGCCAGCCGCTCCAGCGGCGGTCTGGTTTTCGACGTGTTCACCCAGCGGCTCGGCCCCCGCGGACAGCCGGGAAAGCTCAAGCGCACCGGCGTCGAGCCCGAAGAGCTGAGCCGCTTGCTGTTGCCCAAAGGCGCTTTGCCAGAGACCAACGGCAGGCTGCCGATGATCACCGCGCTGGGCTCGACCGCCAAGAGCCGTCAAAGCCGTGCCCGGCGTGGCCAGCCGAAGAACACGAGAATCCAGAGGTTCCGCCTGCCGCAGGGCCTGCACGAGCCGGTCCTGGCGCACCTGGCCTCGGCTGGCGCGCTCGGTTCCTGGGACGGGCGCCGCCTGAGCGACGGCGGCGCGCTGAACTGGGACAATGGCCGGCCCTGGCGCCTGACCCTCCGCCTGGCTGCGGCTGCCAACGGTGCCAAGCTGGCCGGCAGCCTCGAGCGCAACGGCGATCGCATGCCGCTGTCGTCGCCACTGCTGATTCTGCCCACCGACACCCCCGGCCGATCGCTGATCGTTCTCGACAGCACGATCGGCCGTCTGGCGGCCGCCGATAGCGAGCTGCACTGGATCACGCTGTTGCGCGACGCACGCGAGATCGTCATTCCCGAGCGAGACCTGGAGGACGCCCTGACCGAGCTGCTCGAGATCCCCGGTCTACCCGACCTGGAGATTCCCGACGAGCTGCGCGCGTCCGAGGAGACCTCGCCGCCGCGGCCTCGTCTGGTGCTCACCAAAGACGCCGCCTCGGTCCTGCCGAACGCGCCGCTGCTGGCAGAGTTGTCGTTTCACTACGGCGAGCTCGAGATCAGTGCCCGGGACGCCCGCCCGACGGTCATCGAGTGGCCGGGGCCGACGCTGCTGCGACGCGACATGGAACGCGAGCACGAGCTTCTCGTGCGCCTCCTCGAAGCCGGCGTCGAGCCGGTCCCCGGCAGTCGGGAGCACGAGCTCGAGCTACGCCCGCAGCAGGTGCCGGCGGCCGCCGAAGCGTTGCTCATGGAGGGTTGGGATCTGGAGGTGAGCGGCGCCTCGCTGCGCGCCCCCAATCCGCCGACGTTGCGCATCGAAAGCGGTATCGATTGGTTCGAGCTGGCCGGCGGGCTGGAGTTCGGCGGCAACGAGGTGGAGTTGAAGAAGGTCCTCGAGGCGGTCTCGAAGGGCGAACGGTTCGTCACCCTGACCGACGGCTCGCGTGGGCTGCTGCCCTCCTCCTGGAGCGAGACCTACGACTCGCTGGCCAAGCTCTCCCAGAGCCCCAGCGACGAGGGCCTGCGGTTCCTGCCGTCGCAGGCGATGCTGGTCGATGCCCTGCTGGTCGAGATGCCGCCGGCGGCGGTCGACAAGGCGTTTGCCGAGCTGCGCGAGAAGCTGCGCTCGTTCGACCGCATCAAGCCCAAGAAGGAGCCTCGCGGTTTCGGCGGCACCCTGCGCAGCTACCAGCGCGAAGGCCTGGGCTGGCTCGACTTTCTACGCCAGTTCGGCCTCGGCGGGGTGCTCGCCGACGACATGGGGCTGGGCAAGACCGTTCAGCTGCTGGCGCTGCTGCGCTCCCACCGCACGCCATCCAAGACCACCGGGCTGCCCTCGCTCGTGGTCGTGCCACGCAGCTTGCTCTACAACTGGCTCGAAGAGGCCGGCCGCTTCACCCCCACACTGAAAGTGGTCGAGTACGGCGGCCCCGGGCGCGAGGCGCTGCAGGGCAAGTTGGGCAAGTACGACCTCGTGCTGACCACCTATGGCACGATGCGACGGGATATCGGCTTCCTCGCCACGGTCGAGTTCGACACCGTGGTCCTCGACGAGGCGCAGGCGATCAAGAACCGCGAGTCGCAGGCCGCCAAGGCCAGCCGGCTGCTCGTCGCCCGCCACCGGCTGGCGCTCACCGGAACACCGATCGAGAACCACCTGGGAGAGCTCGGCTCGCTCTTCGAGTTCTTGAACCCGGGGCTGCTCGGCCGCCTGCCCATGCTGGAGGTTCTCTCGAGCGGCCGCAACGCCAGTGGCGACGAGCTGGCCAGGGTCGCCGAAGGCATCCGCCCGTTCATCCTCCGCCGGACCAAGGCCCAGGTGCTGCCGGACCTGCCTGCCAAGACCGAGCAGGTCCTGCACTGCACGCTCAACTCGCGCCAGCGCGAGATCTACGATCAGCTGCGGGCCGGATATCAGACCACCCTGCTGCGCCAGGCGGAGACCGAGGGGCTGTCGGGCTCGGCCATCCAGGTCCTCGAGGCCCTGCTGCGGCTGCGCCAGGTCGCCTGTCACCCGGGGCTGGTCAACGACGAGTGGGAGGAGGCGGGCAGCGCCAAGCTGGACACCCTGTTCGACCTGGTCGACGAGGTGCTCGACGAGGGGCACAAGGTCCTGGTCTTCTCGCAATTCACCAAGCTTCTGGCCCTCGTCCGGAAGCGCGTCGAAGAGCGCCAGATCTCCTACGCCTATCTCGACGGTCAGACACGCAAGCGCGGCGAGGTTGTCGAGCGGTTCCAGACCGACCCGTCGTGCAACCTCTTCCTGATCAGCCTCAAGGCCGGCGGGCTCGGCCTCAACCTGACCGCCGCCGGCTATGTCTTCCTGCTCGACCCGTGGTGGAACCCGGCTGTCGAAGCGCAGGCCATCGACCGCACCCACCGCATCGGCCAGACTCAACCGGTCTTCGCCTACCGGATGATCGCCCAGGACACCGTGGAGGAGAAGATCCTCGAGCTGCAGAGCTCCAAGCGCAAGATCGCCGACGCCATCCTCGGCGGCGAGGGCGGGCCGCTACGCGAGCTGACCGCCGACGATCTGCGGATGCTGCTGAGCTGAGCGCGCCTAGCCCGACCTTCTAGCCAATCGTCTACGAAACGCCGTATCTGCCCGAATCTGCGGCGTTACGCTCGGGTCGGGCATCCTCCGCGGCTAGGCCGACGACCGCTGGCGGGCATCCTTGCCCACCAGCGCAAAGCCGACCGAGTTGAAATTGAAGCTGCCCACCTCGGCAAAGAGCTTCTGAGCCACGTCGGCGTTGCCCAGGCCCTCTTCGGCCAGCGCCAGCTGGTAGCGGACATACATGTTGTTGGCGTGGTCGGCCTGCCGCAGATGCTCGGCCGCGGCGTCGTGGTCACCCGCCTTGAGGGCGCTCATGCCAAGAACGAAGTGCACACCCTCCATCTTGCGCGGGTTGTCGTCACCCTCGACCAGGGCGGCGATCGCGTCGGCGTGCTCGGCGGCGCCCTCGACGTCGCCACTGTAGGCCGCCAGAATGCCTTCCCACTGATGGCAGGCTGCCTTCTGCAGCCGCTCGGCGTCTGCCGTGCCGACTTCAGCGGCGATCGCCATCCGCAGCTCGTTGCCCTTGGCCACCGACTTGGCAGCGCGGTCGAGAAGACCGGCATGCATGGCGGCCGTGGCGTGGCTGTCCATGGCGAAGACCTGGAGGCCTTTGATCTGCTGCGCCGGCGTGCCCATCGCCTCGATCTCGCCGGCCAGCGCTTCGAGCTCATCGAGAGCCGCGGGCACGCTGCCTTCGTGGATGCGAGTGAATGTCTTGTAGACCGCCAGGCCCGCCTTGGCTTCGGGCTGGGCCGCGGCGACGCCGGCATCGTAGGCCGCGCGAGCCTCCTCGATGTTGCCGAGGAAGGAGTTGATGTGGCCGCTCTTGTGGTGCCCGTTGGCCATCGTCGGATCCGTCTCGGTGGCGGCGTTGTAGGAGGCCAGCGCGCCCTCCAGGTCGCCCTGCGCCCGCTTGATGTCACCCATCAGCTCGTGGCCCTTGGCCTCGTCGGGATAGGCGGCGATAGCCTTGGCGGCCCACTCCTCGGCCCTGGCGAAGTCCTTGGGCTCGCCAAAGAGGTAGTTGTTGGCAATGCCGTACAGCGCCCCGGCCAGAGTGGGGTCGAGCTCCAGCGCCCGCCCGAAGGACGCCCTGGCGCCCGTGTTGTCGTTGTGGCGAAACTGCTGACCGGCGAGAACGATCGCAGCCCGAGCGCTGTTGGGGTACTGGCCAGCCAGCTCGCTGGCCAGCTGCACGCCCCGCTCGCTGTCGTTGGTCAGAAACGTGCGGTTGATCTCGACCATCATCCTCTCGCCGTCGCTGACGCCGTCGACGTGAGTAGAGGCCGTGTCCAGGCACTCCTGGAACTCCTTGAACGACAGCGCCGAGTTGGACTGAGCAAAATGGGCCCGCACGAACGCCGGATCCTCGGCGATCGCCGCCTGGAACTTCTCCCGCGCCTCCACGCCGCGGCCGACGTCGAGGAAGTACTGGCCCTCGTCGAACAGCTGCCTGGCGGCGGTCGAAGCCGTGGTGACGGGGATCTCCTCGAGGGTCGGCGCCATGGCCTGCTGAGCGCCCTCCTCGGCCTGCGGGGCACAGCCGGCCGCGACCAGCAGCAGTGCGGCCGCTCCGCAGAGCAACGCGAATCCGAACGAATGGCGATGAGTTGTCTGCTTCATGGAGCGAGTCTCCCTTCCCTGTGGGCGCGCCGAGACAGCGCGGCCGTCGATGGACCGTTTCTCCTATCCCCAGAACTACGCACGAAGCCGTCTCAGAGTTTACCGGATCAGCCGTCGGAGCACGTCGCGTTGGCGCCGAGCCCCGGGGACTACTACTCCTCCTCGACGGGCAATCCCAGCGAACGCATGAGGGCAAGCGCGTTGCCGCGCTCCACGGTGCCCGCTCGCAGCCGGTAGTCGAACGCCATGCGGCCCTCCTCCAGGTGGTCCTCGAAGTGCACGTTGGCGGCCGCCGGCACCAGCTCGTCGGCGATCTCGGCCAGCGCCAGATCGTGGGTGGTCACCAGACCCACGGCGCCGGCGGCGAGCAGCCCCCGGATGACGCCGGCGGCGCCGAGACGGCGGTCGTGGGAGTTGGTGCCGTGCAGGATCTCGTCGAGCAGAAACAGGGTCGGCCCGGCCACCGCGAGATCGCGAATCCGCCGCAACCGCTGCAGCTCGGCGTAGAACCGTGAGACGCCCTCGAGCAGCGAGTCGCGCAGCTGGATGCTGGCGCCGACGGCCAGGCGGCTCAGCCGCAGGCGTCGGGCAGGCACCGGCGCGCCGGCGAAAGCCAGCACCGCCGCGACGCCGACAGTGCGCAGCAGGGTGCTCTTGCCGGACATGTTCGAGCCGCTGACCAGCAGCAGCCTGAGCGGCCCACCGGGCCCCTCACCGCCCAGGTTGACGCTGTTGCTGACTCTCGTCTCACGCGGCAACAGCGGATGGGTCAGAGCCTCGCTCTCGAAGCGGGGCGCGCCCCGGACGACCTCGGGGAAGACGTAGTCGGGGTTCTCGTACGAGAACGTCGCCAGAGCGCTCAGCGCCTCGAACTCGCCGACCGCCCGCAGCCAGTCGCCGACTGCTCTACCGTTTCTGGCGCGCCAGCGCTCGGCGGCAAAAGCGAACTGCGTGCCGAGCAGCAGCAGCGAAGCCAGCGGCTGGAAGAGGAGATTGCCCCGCGAGTCGTTCCACTCGATGAGGCGCGCCAACTGGAGCAGGCGCGCACTCGGACGCTCTGCGGCGGCGCTGGAACGGCGTTGCAGGTCGCGCAGCCGAGGGCTCGCGAAGCTCTCCCTCTCCAGGCGCGTCATCAGCCTGGAAAAGAAGCGCAGCTCTCCGGCCGAGACGGTGAGGCCGGCAAGGGACTCCACAACCCTGGACCGGAAGACCAACGCCAGCAACATACTGACCGCCAGCAACGGCAGCAGCGCGCGGCCGCCGAGCGGACCGAATAGCCAGGCCCCGACCGCCGCCAGATTCGCCGCTCCCAGCAGGGCGGCCACCCCCGGCACCGCCGGCGCCGTCAGCCGCCGCGGTTCCCTGCCCCACTCGTCGAGCGCCGCGGCCCGGATCCCCGGCGAGAGATCTGCCGCCAGCACCGCCACCTCCTCCTGCAGATCGAGCCTGCCGCAAAGCTCTTCCACCGACTCCTGACGGCCGCCTGTCTCCTCCGGCGTGGCGGGCCCCGACAGCCAGTCGGCCAAAACCGCGCGCCCCGGCAGACTTCGCGCCGTGCAGAGCAGCGCGTAGAGCGACCCGGGGCCGAAGATGTCGAGATCCCCGGTGTACGGGTGCTCGTCGCTCCGGAACGCGGCGCCATCGTCGAGCGGCTCGCCCCACTGCCCCGCCAGGCGCGCCAGGCCGCGCCGGTAGAAGCCGACCCCCAGGCGCCGGCGATCGCGCGCCGCGACGATCGGCGCGTGCGCCACGACCAGAGCGACGAAGACCGCCAGCGGCGCGGCGAGCCAGCTCGGGCTCCAGGCCTGGCTGACCAGCGTCGGCCAGGTGATCGCGACCGCCAGAACGAAGACCGTGACGCGGCCGTTGCCGAGCCGCCGGTCCCACAGATCGAGGCCTGCCAACTGCGCTTCGCGGAGCTGCAGTCTGCGTGCGTACTCCTGCTGCGGGGCGCGGTTCGGCACGTAGGCGCTCAGAGCCCTTCGTCGACCACTCTTCTCATCGCCGCGATATGCTCCGGCGTCGTGCCGCAGCAGCCGCCGATGATGTTGACCCCGAGGTCCAGTAACCGCTCGCAACCCTCCGCCAGCCGCTCGGGTGTCTCGGGATACACCACCCGGCCGCCAACCAGCTCCGGCAACCCGGCGTTGGATTGAATCAACAGGGGCAACGCGCTGCGACGACGCAGGTCACCGGCGATCTCGACCATCTTCTCGATGCCGTTGCCGCAGTTGGAGCCGATGATGTCGGCACCGGAGTCGGTCAGTCCGCTCACTGCCTGCTCGATACTCGTCCCCATGATGGTGAAGAAGCCGTTCGGCGTCGGATCGAAGGTCATCGTCACCGCCAACGGCACCGATGACGAGACCGATCGGGCCGCCTCCACCGCCAACCTCGCCTCGGCGAGGTCGGTCATCGTCTCGATGCAGAGCATGTCCACCCCGGCCCCAACCAGGGCCCGGACCTGCCGCGAGAACGCCTCTCGAACGACGTCCGGATCGGCTTCTCCGTAGGGCGCCAACAGACTGCCGCACGGCCCGCAGGATCCCGACACGTAGGCCGCACGAGGGCCGACGGCATCGCGCACCGCCTGCACGGCTTGCGCGTTGATCTCGTCCGCTCGATCCTCGAGTCCGTAGCGGGCCAGCTTCACCGGCGTCGCCCCGAATGTGTTGGTCTGCACGATGTCGGCGCCCGCCTCCAGGTAGCGCCGCGCGACCTCCCGCAGAACTTCGGGCCGCTCCAGGTTGAAGCTCTCGGGGCACTGCCCCGGCTCGAGGCCATGCTCCATGAGAAGCGTTCCCATGGCGCCGTCCCCCGCCAGGACCTCGCCGCCCGTGATGCGATCCAGGAGTCCCCTCACCGCTCGACGCCCAGCATCTCACGCACCGTCTCGACCGCACTGATGCCGTCGAAACAGTACGCCGAGGCACCGATCTCGGCGGCATAGGCTGCCGACAGCGGCGCGCCGCCCACGATGACCCGGATCTCGGGCCGCAACCCACGCTTCTCGACCGCCTCCACCACCTTGCGCATCACCGGCATCGTAGTGGTCAGAAGTGCCGATAGGCCGATGATGCGGGCGCCTTCGCGCACGGCGGTGTCGACGAAGGTCTCGGGAGCGACATCGGTGCCCAGATCGAGGACCTCGAAACCAGCGCCCTCGAGCATGATGCCGACCAGGTTCTTGCCGATGTCGTGCAGATCGCCCTGAACCGTGCCGATCACGACCTTGCCCTGAGTGGCGACCGCTTGTTCGATCATCAGCGGCTTCAACAAAGCCAGGCCCGCATACATCGCCTTGGCGGCCAGGAGTACGTCGGGCAGAAATATCTCGTGCGCCTTGAACCGCCTCCCGACCACGGCCATCCCGGCGATCAGCCCGTCATCGAGGATCCTCTGGGCGGGCAATCCCAGCTCGATCGCGCCTCGGGTCGAGTCGGCAGCCGCCTGACTATCCCCCCGCTCCAGGCTCTGCGCCAGCTCTTCAAGCAGTTTCATCGGGCATCCCTCCCAGCACCGCGCCGATCCGCTCACGGCAGGCCCAGGTGCTGCACTCCTCACAGAACCCGAAGGTGTTCTCGAAGTCGAAGATCTCCTGGTGGCCGGCGATGATGACGCCGCTGATCGATTTCAACGGCTGCATCAGGAAGCTGTCGCGCAGCGTGATGCCGATCTCCTCGGGCACGAGATAGTCGAACAGCCTTCGCTGGCCGCTGACATCCCAGCCACAGTAGCCCGGGCTATAGCGCAGTGCCCCCGACTCGGCGCCGAGCCGGCCTGTGCCGGAGAGCCAATCGACGTAGCGATTCTGCAGATGGTGAGCGGCCAGCTCGGCGCCCTCGGAAGCGTGGGCGTCGAGCATCGAAGCCAGGGCGGGCTCTTGCCGCGCAAAGAGCTCGGCGATCCTCGACGGCAGTGCGTCGCCAACCGTCACCGCGAAGAGCGCCAGATCGTCGGCCCGGCCAGCCGTCTGGTCCACCGGGGTCTCGGGGGCGTTGTGTCCCTCACCGCCGAAGACGCCTGCGAAGTCCGCCAGCGATATCGACGCCCAGACGCCAATCGGCCTGGCCAGGCGTTGGAACATCCGCGCGGCATCTTCGGCCAGCTCGACCGTCCTCCGGTTCGGGGTCACGTCGGCGGGGACACCCTGGGCCTCGAGCACCGTCGCGACGGCCGACACGACGGCTCCACCCTCGATCGGCAGGATCTGGCGCGGCGCCGCAGGCATCATTCGATCACCGGCAATCTGTCCATGCCGTGCGCCGCCGCGGCGCGCTCCATACGGGCTTTCAGCTCCTGCCGGGTGTCATGGTCGAGTCGAGTCGGCTCGTACTCGCCGAGCAGCCGCACCACCTCGGCGGCCGCCCTGGCGCCCAGAGTCGAGCTGCCCTCCTCCGCCCAGCGCGCCAGGTTGGCCCGGTTGATCGTCGGCCCTGGAAAGTAGATCTCTTCCCGCAGATAGCGCCGGGTATGGTCGGAGATCAACAGGTGCTGCTCGGCCAGGAGCTCCTCGAACCGCCGCCGTGAAGGGAAGTCCTCCTTGGCGACGACGCCATCGACCAGGCGGCCCGTCATGCCGCAGATCTCATTGTCGAGGACCAGCTTCTCGAGCGAGAAGCAGCTTTCGAAATCGAGCATGCCCGGGCCCGAGATGCTGTTGATGCCGGACAGCGCGGCCAGGGTCGCGCCCATGGAGGACTCGAGACCCGCCTGGGCATCCAGCAGCTTGGCATCGCTCAGGCCGATGTAGGCCTGCGTCGGCAGGCCGAGCGCCTTGCCGATCTCGTTGCAGGCGCACGCGATCATCATCGTGCCGACGTCACCCATCGGGGTGGTCTCGTAGCGCACGTCGAAGACCGCCGACGAGCCGCCGTAGAGAACCGGCGTTCCGGGGTTGGCCAGCTGGCTCATGACCAGGCCGCTCAGCGCCTCGGCAGTGTGCTGGACGAGCGTTCCGACCAACGTCACCGGTGCGGTGAAACCGGCCAGCGGCATCGGAACGATCTCCACCGGGATCGAATGAGCGGCGCAGTCGAGGAGATTCTGTGACGTGACGTCGCTCCACTTGAGGGGGCTCAGCGGGCAACAGGTGAAAACCGCCAGCGGCTTGCCAGCCAGGGCTTCGCGCGACCCCCTGATCGTCACCAGGAGGTCTCGCATGATGGCGAACGCCTCGCTGCTGAAGGTCCCGGTGATGACCGGCTTCTCGCACGTCATGAGGCTCAGGTAGAGGCGGTAGCTGTCGGAGATCCGTTCGTGGACGTCGGACGGCACCATCGCCGTGGACTGTGACGCGATGTGCCGCATGGCGCTGCAGAGCCGGGCGTAGCGAACGTAGTCGGCAGAGGTCGGCGAGCGACTCTCGCCGGTCGCGGAATCGAGGATCGCGATCGCCGAGGAGCCCGGCACGAAGTTGACGGCATCGCCTCCGAGGTGGACGGCGTCGTCGCCGTGCGAGTCGTAGAGAGTGAAGCTGCCGGCGGCTGAAGCAAGAGCCGTATCGATCGACTCCTGGGTCAAGAACACCCGACCGCGCGCCGCATCGAAACGCGCGCCGTGATCGACCAGCAGAGAGACCGCCCGCTGATTGTGAATCTCGACCCCCAGATTGCAGACCAGATCGCGGCCCTCGGAGATGATCCGCTCGCGCAGCTCGCCGTCGAGCAATCTGAGGATTGGCCTCATCGCTTGCTGCGCCTCGGTTTCACCGACAACTCTCCGGCCCGGGATCGGACTGTATCTCAGCCCTCCGGTGGCGGCGCCGGCCGGTGACCTCCTCCATCCTCAGAACCGCTTCAGAAGGGCAACGGCTCGCCTTCCCTAGCCGTGCGCTCGCGAAACAGCTCCTGCAGCCTCCGGGTCACCACCCCTGCCCTGCCGCTTCCGATTCGGCGCCCGTCGATCTCCAACACCGGCGACAGCTCGCCCATGGTGCCGGTGGTGAACACCTCGTCGGCGGCCCAGAGGTCGGTCGGCGTCAGGCGCCCCTCGCGAGCGGGGATGTCGGCCGCCCGGGCGATCTCGAGAACCACCTTGCGGGTGATGCCGGGCAGACAGCTATCGGCTATCGGGGTCGCCAGCTCGCCGTGCTCGACCAGGAAGATGTTGGTGGCGTTGGTCTCGGCGACGAAGCCGCGGAGGTCCAGCATCACCGCGTCGTCGACACCCGCGGCGTCGGCTTCCAGCTTGGCCAGGATGTTGTTGAGCAGGTTGTTGTGGTGGATTGCCGAGTCGAGGCACTGCGGCGAGTTGCGGCGGATCGCCGCGGTGACGAGCCGGATCCCGTCCGGGTCGTAGACCGGCGCCTTCCACTCGGCCAGCACGATGAGACAGGTGCCCTTGCGGTTGAAGCGCGGGCTCATGCCGGAGGTGAGCTTGGGGCCGCGGGTAAGGGTCAGCCGCACGTGGGCGCCGTGGCGCATACCGTTGGCCTCGAGGGTGGCGAACAGCGCTCTACGTACCTCGTCGAGGTCCGGCAGCGGCTCGAACCGCAGCGCCCGGGCCGAGTCCAGCAGCCGGGCCAGGTGGTCGCCCAGCCGAAAGACCTTGCCGTCGTAGACCCGCAGCCCCTCCCACACCGCGTCGCCGCCCTGCACCGAGCTGTCGAAGACCGAGACGCGCGCCTCGTCGCGCGGCCACAGCCGGTCGCCGACCCAGACCTGGATCTCGGCGTTGCGCGGGTCGATGAGCTCATCCGGCCGGTAGTCGGGCATCGGCGGATCAGACAGCGCCTCGAAGGGCGTGGCGCAGCAGCCTCTCGTAGTGCGGCCGAGCCTCGTCGAGGATCGGCCGGAGTCGCTCGGGGAACCCGCCGCGCTTCGGACGGTATGGCTGAAAGCCGGTCGAGCGGTGCACGTTGGCGTACCAGTGTGGCGCCCAGACGCCATCCTCGGGCCTGCCGCCCGCCGGCCAGTCGAGCATGCCCGGGTCGGGGTCGAGGCCGAGCCTGGCGCACAGCTTCTCCAGCACTGCCGCCGGAGCCAGCAACAGCTGCCGCGAGTCGACCACCGGCGGCTCGTCACCGCCCCGGCACAGCTCGTCGAACAGGGAGCTCTGCACCGCGATCCCGGTGTCGACCAGCCGCGGCGCGCCCAGCTGATGCCGCAGGCTGCGCAGCACCTCGGCCGGATCGCGGATCAGGAGCACGTTCGCGGTCTCCGCCAGGAAGCCGCGGTCGAGGTCGACCAGGTGATGCGCCATCTGCTTGAGGAAGAGCACCGGGAGGTCACAGGGACCGAGGATCACCTCCCGCACCACCCGTTCGCCATCGCAGTCGACCGCCGCCATCACCGCGTCGCGTCCCGGGTGGTCGGCGCCGCTGACCCGCAGATAGTGGCCATAGAGGGGCTCGTCGACCACCCGGGTGTCCGGGCGCCGGGCGAAGGAGTACATCAGCGCCGTCGAGACGTTGCGCGGCCCCGACCAGAGGTTTATGCGCAGGGTCGGCAGGATCAGCTCCCGTCGAGCCACGCCGGCCGCAGCCGCACGCTGAGCACGATCGTGCTGCCGTCGGGCTCCACCGTGCGCATGCGAAGACCGCAGCCCCGCTCGGCGACCTCGCACCCGGCAAGGAGCAGCCAGCGGCCGTTGGCCAGCCGCAGCAGATGGCTGTAGCCCACCTCGTCCTCCCCGATGCGCTCACTCGCCGGCAGCCGCGAGATGACGCGCCAGGGGCCGCCCGCCGGCCGCTCGCTCAGGTAGAGCTCGGGCAGCTCCGGGACGCGGTTGTCGAACCAGGCGACCGCGAGCGGCGCGGCCCGGTCGGTCACCGGCAGATCGACCGACCAGCCGGGCCCCGCTGCCGGCGCCGCCGCGTCGCCGCCCCACGGCAGCCAGCCGTTCGCGGTCCAACCGGCGCCGCCGTCCGGCGACAGATAGAGGCGGCCATCGCGCGCCAGATAGGCAACCTCGTCGCCCGGCAGAGGGACCAGCTGGCCGCGCTCCCGGGCGGGTAGGCCGGGCAGGCCGGCCACCCAGGAGGACGCCCTGAGGCCGGCCAGAAAGCGACCGCTGCCGGTCCGCACACCGGCGCCGGCCTGCGGCATCGCGGCCGGACTGCCCACCGCGGCGACCGGCAGCCTGCCCTCTGCGGACCACCGCCCGGCGGTCAGCCGGTAGGCCTCGGCAAGCACGACGCCGGGCTCGTCGGTGGGTCGGTGCAGCACCACCCAGGGCACGCCGTCGCCGTCCCGTGTCGGGTAGGCGGTGGCCGAGGAGGCCGCGTTCAGGGGCTCACCGACGTCGTGCCAGCGGCCGTCGCGCCAGCTCATCACCTGCAGGCAGTTGCTGCCACAGCGACCGAGCATCAGCACCGGCCCGGGGGCGATGGAGCCGCCGAACCGACGGCGGTCGCGCCAGTCCGGGTAGAGCCGGGCCACACCAGCCATGGCCTCGAGCTCGATGATCCAGCTGGGGATCTCCGGCTGCTGGCTGGGCATGGCGAACAGCGCCACGCCCTCGGCGGTGTCCAATCCGATCAGGGTGAGCGGCGTGTAGGCGTCACAGACCTGACGCAGGTCGAGGTCTCGGCCGCCAGCCACGCCGGCCAGGGCACACCACGCCGCCAGAACGCCCGCCAAGCCAAGTCGCCGGCGCTGCATCGCCAAACTCGCCAGAGGAGCCCGGCCCGGATCGCTATTTGGGGGCAGCCGTCGGCCCGAGAACCATGATCATGCGGCGCCCCTCGAGGCCGGTCGTGCGGCCCTCCACCTCGGAGACATCGGAGAGCTCCTTGGCGACGCGGTCGAGGATCTCGGCGCCCAGCTCCGGGCGGCGCAGCTGGCGGTAGCGGAAGAAGATGGTCACCTTGACCTTCTTGCCCTGTTCAAGAAAGCGCCGCGCGCGCTTGGTCTTGATGTCGTAGTCGTGGTCTTCGATGTTGGGCCGGTACTTGACCTCCTTGACATCGATGACGTGCGCCTTCTTCTTGGACTCGCGCTTCTTCTTGTCCCGCTCGTACTTGAGCTTGCCCCAGTCGAGGATACGGACGACCGGCGGATCCGCCTTGGGCCCGACCTCGACCAGATCCAGACCGACCTCCTGGGCCTCGCGCCGAGCGTCCTCGATCGCGACGATGCCCATCTGCTCGCCCTCCGGTCCGATCAGCCGCACCGGGCTGCGCCGGATACGGTGGTTGGTCCGCGGCTCCTGGACCGTGGGCGCTGGCGCTCGGCGTCTCACAGATTCGCGGCGGACGGCGAAAGTCTCGCCCAGGCTGGGGTCAGCCCGCGGCAGAACATGCGGTAGCGGGAAGGAGTGCTCAAGCTACAACCGGCAGGGCCGCTACTGACTGGCGGGGAGGAATCACTTGCGGAATCATAGCACAGGAGCCGGCCGCGCACGTCAACGGGGGCCCTGACGACGGCGCGCCATGACCAGGTAGCGCTCGGCGGCACCCCGCCGCCGGAAGCCGAGCAGATGGAAGAGCTGCAGCGCCTCCCAGCGCGCGATCCGCCGATCGATGATGAAGGCGCTGGCCTGCTCGGGATGACGATTCACACCGGGCAGCCAGTGCAGGAACCGCTCCAGCCGCCAGGGCCGCAGGCGCTCCGACAAGCGCAGCCAGAACGGGCGCACGGGATCCACCAGGAAGAAGCCCTCCTCGCCCTGGTCCTGATACAACGGCATCAGGACCAGCCCGGCCAGCGGTGACCGGACGTCGCCCGCTCGGTCGGTGGCCAGCCGGGCGCCGTTCCTGACCGGTTGGAAGCTGATCAAGCCAGGCTCGCTGCGGAACCCGTCCGCGGGGGTGATCGCGTGCCGGTAGCGCACTTCCACCACGATCGGCAGGTCACGGCTCTCGGTCTCCAGCCGCCGCCGGGCGGCGGCGAACTCGGCGTGACCGTCGGCCAGAAGACCGGCCGCCTCGAGGGCGATCCAGATCGCCGCCTCCGCCCGCTCGACCGCCTCGGGCTCGTCATGCTGACCGGCCTCGAAGCCGACCGGGATGACGCCCTCGGCCGTCAGGTGGTGGGCCATGGTGCCGCTCAACTCCTCGTCCAGACCGAGGACCAGCGGCACGGGAAACCGATTGGCAAAACGCCGGTTGAGCAGCGTGTCGTCGATGACAACGAACGCCGGGCCGGGGCCGGAGATGGTGTGCAGGTCGAGAGCGTAGACCTCGCCACGCGCCCGCGCCAGCGTGCCGCGCAGCTGCTCGTCGAGCTGGCGGAGCTCCCGCTCCTCGACCGAGACCGGCTCGCCGTCGCGCAAGGCCGCGATCCGCGGCGGCAGCCAGATGCGATTGAGGTCCTCCTCGACGAATCGCCGACCCGCCGTCAGGGCTTCGAGGTTGCCGGCCAGCCCGATGAACTCGCCGCGCGCCAGCCCGACCTCGCCGAGCCGCGCAAAGACCCGTTCCAGTCCGAGCAGCCCGGCCGGCTCGTTGCCATGCAGTCCGCCGACGACGAACAGTGTCGGCCCGGGCTCCGGCGCCGTCACGTGCCCGACGACTCGCCGCCAGCGGCGGTCCGCAGAGCTCAGCGACCCCGGCTGATCGTGGACCTCCGCGGCATGGGCTCCGCCCGCCGCCTCGGCGCGCTCGACGCCCAGGCTCTCCGTGATGACCGCCGGCTTTTCCATTCTCTCGATCTGTCGGCGGACCCGCTGAGGGGAGGTTCACCCCCCCGGGTCGAGCCGGGCGCAGCATATCACCCACGAACCTCCCCAAGGCTCGGGATAGCATCGGGGCGGCATGAGCAACCACGCCGCTGCGGAGTTGGACCGGCAGGCGATCGCGGCGCGTCTCGCGGCAGTCCGCCAGCGCACCGGGCTGCTGGTCTCCGTCCTCGACTGGCCCACCCTGCGTCGCCAGCAGATCCCCATCCTGAGCCCCATGGTCTGGGACCTCGGACATATCGGTCACTTCGAGGAGGAATGGCTGGCGCGCCGGCTGACCGGCGCCGCTGCTCTGCACGATGGCTTTGCGGCGATGTTCGATCCGCAGCAAAACCCACGGCCGACCCGCGAGGCGTTGCCGCTGCCCGACGAGAAACAGCTGGCCGACTACCTGGAGCGCGTCCGCCGGCGCAGCCGGCGCACGCTCGAAGAGATCGAGGTCGCCACCGCCCCGGACCTGTTGTCGGATGGCCTGGTCTTCGAGCTGGTCGCCGAGCACGAAGAGCAGCATCAGGAGACCCTGTTGCAGGCGATGCAGGTGCTCCACCGGCCGGGCTATCCGGCCCCGGACCGCCGATCACCTCCGGCCGCCCCGCAACGGCCCGACGGAATGGCTCTCGTGCCGCGGGGACCGTTCGAGATGGGGCGCGGCCCGGCCGGGTTCGCCTACGACAACGAGCGACCCCGACACCGACGCGAGCTGCCCGACTTCGAGATCGACCGGACGCCGACCACCCATGGCGATTACCTGGAGTTCGTCGAGGCCGGCGGCTACGTCAGCCCCGAGCACTGGTCCGAGGCGGGATGGCGGTGGTGCCGCCAGCGCGGCGCCGTGGCGCCCCGCAACTGGACGCGACGCGAGGACGGCTGGTGGGTGCGCTTCTTCGACCGCGAGCTGCCGTTGCCCCAGGCTCTACCGGTCGTGCACGTCTGCTACTGGGAGGCGGAGGCCTACGCCGCGTTCGCCGGCAGGCGCCTGCCGACGGAGGCCGAGTGGGAAAAGGCGGCGCTGTGGGACCCGGCGGCCGGCCGGGCGCGGCTCTACCCCTGGGGTGACGAGCCGCCCGAGCCGCGCCACGCCAACCTCGATCAGCTGCTATTCCAGCCGGCGCCGGTCGGCGCCTACCCGGACGGAGTGAGCGCCTACGGTGTCCACCAGATGGTCGGGGACGTCTGGGAATGGACCTCCTCCGATTTCACCGCCTATCCGGGATTTGTCGCTTTTCCCTATCGCGAGTACTCGGAGAGCTTCTTCGGCGCCGACTACAAGGTGCTGCGCGGAGGCTCCTGGGCCACCCGGCCCGGCGTCGCCCGCGGCACCTTCCGCAACTGGGACTATCCGATCCGGCGCCAGATCTTCGCCGGGTTTCGCTGCGCCCGGGACGTCTAGCCTGACCCTCTCACCGATCGTCGTAGCGAAACGTCGCGAAACCGGATAGCCTCCATCTTCGTGAGTCGACCGGAGGAACGCGGCGGCGCCCTGGCGGAGGGGTCCTACGAGGAGTTTCTCGCCCGGCACCCCGAGTACCGGAGCACCCTGGAGCTCGACGAGCTGCGCGCCCGCGAGTTCTCGCGTCTCGACGATTCGGGGCAGATCTACCTCGACTACACCGGTGGCTCGCTCTACGGTTCCAGCCAGGTGCGCAGCCACGAGCGCTTCCTGCTGGATAACGTGCTCGGCAACCCGCACTCGTCGAACCCGACGTCGCGGGCCGCCACCGAGCGGGTCGAGTCCTGCCGCCGGCGGGTCCTGGAGTTCTTCAACGGCTCGCCCGAGGAGTACGCGGTGATCTTCACCGCCAACGCCAGCCATGCCCTCAAACTGGTCGGCGAGTCCTACCCTTTCGAGCCCGGCGACCGCTTCCTGCTGACGTTCGACAATCACAACTCGGTCAACGGCATCCGTGAGTTCGACCGGGCACACGGCGCCGAGACCACCTACGTGCCGGTCGTGCCGCCCGCGATGGTGGTCGACGAGGCGACGCTCGACGAGTACCTGGCGACCGCCCGACCCGGCGGCCACAATCTGTTCGCCTACCCAGCGCAGTCGAACTTCTCCGGTGTCCAGCACCCCCTGGAGTGGATCGAGCGGGCGCAGAGCCACGGCTGGGACGTGCTTCTCGACGCGGCCGCGTACGTCGGCACCAGCCGCCTCGACCTGGGCCGCTGGCACCCCGACTACGTGGCGGTCTCCTTCTACAAGATGTTCGGCTACCCTACCGGTGTCGGCGTGCTGATCGCCCGCTGGCCGGCGCTGCGCAAGCTGCACCGGCCCTGGTTCGCTGGCGGCACGATCACCGTCGCCTCGGTCCAGGCCGACAGCCACGTGCTGGCTGCCGGCGCGGCCGCTTTCGAGGATGGGACGCTCGACTACGCCAACATACCGGCGGTCGCCACCGGTCTCGCCTTCCTCGCCGAGGCCGGCATGGAGCGCATCCGCTGCCGCGTGCTCTGCCTGGCCTCGTGGCTCATCGACCGCCTGCTCGACCTGCGCCACGCCAACGGCCGCCGGCTGGTGCTGCTTTACGGCCCCCGCGCCTCGGATCGCCGCGGCGGCACGGTGACCTTCAACTTCTGTGACGCGGATGGCCAACTGCTCGATCACGAACTGATCGAGGAGCAGGCGGGACGACGCCGCATCTCGCTTCGCACCGGGTGTTTCTGCAATCCCGGAGCCGGCGAGATGGCGCTCGGTATCTCGCGGGACGAACTGGTGAGCTGCTTCGGCCAGCGGCCGGATGGCATGACCTACGAGGAGTTCCGCACCTGCATCGACCACAAGGGCACTGGCGCCGTGCGGGTTTCGCTGGGCATCGCGTCGAACTTCCACGACGTGCAGGAGTTTCTGCGCTTCGCGGCCAGCTTTGTGGACCGGCCGGCCGGCTCGAGGCACGCTGAGGATGCCCGACCGGAGCGTGACGCCGCAGAGTCGGGCGGCGACGGCGTTTCGTAGACGATCGGCGGGAAGGCCGGGCCAGGTGGGCGCCGGGATCGGCCGCGCGGCGCTACTGCTCGTCCGGATCGCGATCCCACTCGAGCCGCTGGACCACCGGCAGCTGCAAGGCGCGTTCACGGTCCAGATCCAGCGAGCCCACGTGCAGCGATAGCGGCGCCTGCACCCACTTGTAGATCGAGCGGGTGAACCGCTCGGCGAACTCGTGCGCCCAGACCGCCAGCTGCTCGGCGCGGTGATCCGGGAACAGCGTCTCGAGCGCCCGCGCCACCTCGCCCGGGCTCAGCTTGTCGCCGGCGTAGAGACGCAGACAGGCGTCGAGCACGGCAAACGGCATCAACTCCGACTCCGCGGCCTGGTCGGCCGCCAGCTCGGGGCCGGGGACCGTATCCAGGGCGCCGGCGATGCCGGCGAAGCCGAAACGCTCGAAGAGCCGCTCGAGCATCGCGATCACCACCGTCTTGGGCAGGTTGGCGATCACCGACAGACCGCCTTCGAGGTCGCCACCGATGGTCGTATAGCCGACCGCCTTTTCACTCATGTCACCGGCCTGGAGGAACAGCGCGTCGGCGCTGTTGGCCCAGTTCCACATCCGCTGGGCGCGCAGGCGCGCCTGGATGTTCTGGCGCGCCAGCGGCGAGGGCTCGGCGCCGCCCAGCATCTCGCTCGCCGCCTCGGCCTCGCGCTCGAAGGCGTCGTCGATGGAGACCGTGCGCAGCGGCACATCGAGATCCCGGCAGAGCGTCTCGGCAGCCGCCCGGGTGCCCTCGCCGGAGTACCGGGTCGGCATGTAGAAGGCGCGCAGCAGCCCGGCTTCCTCCTCACCGTGCACTGCCGCGAGCATCTGTGCCGCCCGCCAGGCGACCAGCAGGGTCAGGCTCGAGTCTCGCCCACCGGACAGGGCCACACCGAGACAGCGGAACCCGCCGGTCTTCACGAAGTAGTCCTTGACCCCCAGGGCCAGGACCTCGAACACTTCGTCGAGCTGCTCCTGGCGCGGCGAGCGATCCGGGATCTCGTCGCTGGGCAGAAAGAAGCTGCCGCCGGCTGGCGCCGGATAGGCCAGCCGCGCGCGGTCGGCGGTGGCGCCGCCGCAGTGGAGAACCTCGACCTGCCGGTGACGCTGGATGAACTCGTTGCTGTCGCGCCGCCAGGTGGTGTTCTCGGAGCGCAGCTGCAGCGTGCGATCGAGATCGACCACGGCGGCGGCGGAACCTTCGACCAGCCGCGGCGCATCGAGCACCTGGCGGCCGTTCTGGAAGATGTAGCCGCCACCATCGAAGATCAGGCCGTCCTGGCAGCCGACGGCGTTGGTGTAGACGTAGGTGACCTGGTTGTCGGCCGAGCGAGTGGCGAACATCTCGCGGCGGGTCTCGATGATGCCGGCCCGGTAGGGCGACGCCGAGACGTTGACCACCACCTCGGCACCCGAGTAGCAGCGCCGCCGCGCCGGACCGTCAGGCGACCAGGCGTCTTCGCAGACCTCCACCGCGACGAGACCGAAGTCGAAGCGGAAGAGGTAGTCGCCCAACGGCACGCCGTCGACCGCGCCCCCCAGCTCCGGCCCACCGCGGGAGAAGGTGCGCTCCTCGTAGAAGACGTTGTAGGTCGGCAGCTTCTCCTTGGGCACGAAGCCCATCACGCTGCCGTCGTGCACGACCGCGGCGCAGTTGAACAGCTGGCTGCCGACCCCAATGGTGGTGCCGAGCACATAGACCGTGCGCCAGCCGGCGCTGGCCTCGACAAACCGGTCGAGCTGGCGGCGCTGCGCGGCGACGAAGCCCCGCCACTGGATGAGATCCTCCGGCGGATAACCGCCGATGACCTGCTCCGGGAAGCAAGCCAGGGTGACGTCCTCGGCGGCAGCCTCGGCCGCCATCTCGAGCAGCCGGTCGGTGTTGGAGCGCACGGCGCCCACCGTCGGACTGACGGTAGCCACCGCGATCTTGATCAGGCGCAAGTTGCTGGCCCTCCGGTTCCCTGGCCCGAGATACTCACCAGTCGTCGCAGTGCAGCTCCGATCCTACCGCGATTGGGCTCAGACGACGGCTGCTGCACTCTGGCGCAGGCTATCGATCCGGATCCGCCAGTGGCTGGCGTGCCAGACCACCTCACCGTCGCGCAAGAGCAATGCCTGCGGCGACTCGTGGCGGACGCCGGTGCGCCTCGCCAACTCGGTGGACACCTCCCGGGAGGTCTGTATCTCGACGACGGCGAAGCCGGTTCCGGCGCTGCCGTCCTGACCGATAAAGGCCCGGTACTCTTCGAGTGCCGAGAACGAGACCGGGCAGGTCAGGCTGTGCTTGAAGACCCACACCGGCTCCCGCCGGGAACGCTCCATCCAGCCATCCAGCTCCTCCAGGCTGCCCAGCTTCGTCCAGTCGCCCATGATTCGTGACCTCCCGATCCCGGCTTCGCCGAGTGGTGAGAGAATACAGCCTCGCCACGGCTCATCCGGCAGCATCGCTCGCCGACGAGCCGCGGCCACCACCCCCATCGACCGCGAGGGCTTCAATCATGTCGAGACGTCTGCTATTCCTCCTGCTGCTGGTCGCCACCGTCGCGCGCGGTGAGCTGACCGACCGCCGAGCCAACGACGGCAACGTCGTCCTCGAGGGTGTGCCCGAGATCCCGGCTCGGATCGCGGACCGGCTGAATCGCTATCTCAACGTGCGCAGCGCCTCCTTCCGCTCGTGGACCGAGGACGGATCGGGGCTGTACGTGACGACGAGGTTCGGCGAGGTCGACCAGTTGCACCGGGTCGACTCGCCGGGCGGAGCTCGCCGCCAGCTGACCTTCTTTCCCGAGCCGGTGCGGGGCGCCGACCGCCGGCCCGACGCCGCTGAGCTGCTGTTGTTCATGGACGAAGGCGGCGGTGAGTTCTTCCAGCTCTTCCTGTTCGACCCTGACAGCGGCGAGAACCGGCGGCTCACCGATGGCAGGTCGCGCAACAGCGGCGCTCGCTGGAGCCGTGATGGCGGCCGGCTGGCCTACTCGAGCACCCGCCGTAACGGTGCCTCGAACGACGTCTGGACGCTGGATCCGGCACACCCGGACGCGGCGCGTCTGGTGCTGCAAGCGCCCGATGGCGCGGCCTGGCGGCCGTCCGATTGGAGCGCCGACGGCGGCCAGCTGCTGATCGCCCACTACGTCAGCGTCAACGACTCGAGGGTCCACCTGCTGGATCTCGACAGCGGCAGCCAGCGGCTCCTGGTGGGCGGCGACGATGCGCCGGGCAACCACACCGGCGTGCGACCGACGTTTGACGCGACGGGTGATGGCTTCTTCTCGGCCACCGACGCCGAGGGCGAGTTCCGGCGCCTGATGCACACCCGCATCGACACCGGCGAGAGTCGTGCCGTGACCGCGAACATCCCCTGGGACGTCCGCCAGCTGGCGCTCAGCGACGACCGCTCCCGGGCGGCCTTCGTCGTCAACCAGGACGGCATCGACCGCCTCTACCTGCTCGACCCGGCCAGCCTCGAGTACCGACCGGTCGAGGAGCTGCCCACCGGCCTGATCGGCGGCCTGACCTACAGCCCCGATGGCCGGCGCCTGGCTTTGAACCTCAACAGCTCGCGGACCCCCAGCGACGTCTACTCGCTGGAGCTCGGCGAGGACCCGCTGACCTCCAGCGGCCTGACCCGCTGGACCTGGAGCGAGGTCGGCGGTCTCGACACGACCCGCTTCACGGTGCCCCAGCTGGTCCACTTCCCCACCTTCGACGAGGTGGCGGGAGAGCGCCGGCAGATCCCCGCCTTCGTCTATCTGCCACGCGGCGAGGGGCCACACCCGGTGATCATCAGCATCCACGGAGGTCCCGAGGGGCAGTACCGACCGGGCTTCCGCGCCCAGTTCCAGACCTGGGTGGACCTTCTCGGTGCGGCGGTCATCGCCCCCAACGTGCGCGGCTCATCGGGCTACGGCAAGAGCTATCTGCGCCTCGACAACGGCTTCGGGCGCGAGGATTCGGTCAAGGACATCGGCGCGCTGCTCGACTGGATCGGTACGCGCCAGGATCTGGACGCCGGCCGCGTCGCGGTCTATGGCGGCAGCTACGGCGGCTACATGGTGCTGGCCAGCATGGTCCACTACAGCGACCGGCTGCGGGCCGGAGTCGACATCGTCGGCATCAGCAACTTCGTCAGCTTCCTGGAGAACACCCAGGACTATCGCCGCGATCTGCGGCGGGTGGAGTACGGCGACGAGCGCGACCCCGAGATGCGCGCCCACCTCGAGCGCATCAGCCCCAATCGCAACGCGGAGAAGATCACCGCACCGCTGTTCGTGGCCCAGGGTCAGAACGACCCACGGGTTCCGGTCACCGAGTCGGAGCAGATCGTGCGTGACGTGCGCGGCGCCGGCTACGACGTCTGGTACATGAATGCCCTCAATGAGGGCCACGGCTTCCGCAAGAAGGAGAACCGGGACCTGTACGCCCAGGTCGTGCTGCTCTTTCTCGAGCAGCACCTGCTGGGGTCAGGGGCCGGCGGCGCGGGCTGAGCCGCGACCGGACGCGACGCGGCACGGCGCCCCGGGAGCCTCGGCCAGGCGGGTGGCGATATCGGCCAGGAGCTCGCCGGTCTCCGGGTGGCTGACCTCGGGCCCGACCTCGGCCAGCGGCAACGCCAAATAGGCTCGTTGCCGGATATCGGGGTCGGGGATTCGCAACCCGGCCTGCGGATCGTCCACCACGAGGGTGCCAAAGAGCGCCAGGTCGAGATCGATGGTCCGGGGCGCGTTGGGGTCGCCTGCGCGGCGCCGCCCCAGATCGGCCTCGATCCGCCGCAAGAGCCTCTTGAGCGACGTCGGCGACAGCTCGGTGGTGACTCGCACCGCCGCGTTCAGGAAACGTGGCGTGCCCGGAGCACCGTGGGGCTCGGACTCCCAGACTCCCGAGACCGCCTCGACGCTCAACTCCCGCGCCAGACGCTCGAGCGCGCGCTCGACATTGGCGCGCGGCTCGATGTTCGAGCCCAGGGTGAGGAAGACCGTCGTCGCCGATTCAGTCACGATCGAAATCGGCCGGGCCACGGCAGATCTCCACCCCGACCGACTCGGCGAAACGCAGGGCGCCGGGCTTCTCTACCCTGACCACTGCCTGCTCGGCGCCGAAGTCGACAACGCAGATCCGAGCGATGCCGGTGGCCAGCGCCTCGACGAGAAAGTGCGCCGACGAGTCGACGTAGGCGATGACCGCCTTGGTCAGCGTGCGGTAGTTGAGCGAATCGTCGACATCGTCGCTGACGCCAGCGGCGCGGCAGTCCACCCGCAGCGTCAGATTGACCAGGATGTCCTGCTTCTTCTCGCGTTCCCAGTCGTTGAGCCCGATGATGCCGCGCAGTCTGAGATCACGGATGAGGATCTGGTCGTTTGCCTCGGCCAAAGTCCATGCCTCCTAGTGATGCCCCGCGCCGAGCAGGTGCTCGCCCCCGTCGACCAGCAAGGACGCGCCGGTGACGAAATCGTTGGTCGCCAGGAAGACCACCGCCTGGCCGATCTCGCCGCAGCTGCCGGCGCGCCCCAGCGGCAGCCGTTCGACGGTGCGTCGCCAGGCCGGGTCCTCCAATGCCATGCCGGGTGGCGGCAGTATCGGTCCCGGCACGACGGCATTCACCCGCACGTGCGGAGCCAGATCGCGAGCCGCCAGGCGGGTCAGGTGCAGCAGCGCCGCCTTGCTGGCGCCGTGATGGGCCTGCTCGCTCCAGGCCAGCAGGCCCGACAGGTCGGCCATATTGACCGCCGCTGCCGGGACGCCGCCGGCCCGCGGCTCGCGGCGCATCAACGCCGCCGCCCGCTGCAGGCAGAGAAACGGCGCCCGCAGGTTGAGATCCAGGACATCGTCCCACTCGCCGGTGGCGATCTCCTCGAACGCCCCCCGCTCGAAGCTGGCGGCGCTGTTGACCAGCAGGTCGAGCCGGCCGAAGCGTTCGCCGACCTGCTCGAACAGCCGATCGATCTCGGCCGGTCGGGTCAGATCGGCGCCGAACGGCTCGGCTTCGACCCCCAGCTCCCGGAGCTCGGCGGCCGTGGCGTTCGCCTGAGTGCCGGAGCGGCCGTAGTGCACGGCCAGACGGCAACCTTGCCGCGCCAGGGCGGTGGCGATCTGCTTGCCCAGACGGCGCGAGGCGCCGGTGACCAGTGCCACGCCGCCGTCCAGATTCATGGCCACCTCGCGCGCACGGCGCGATCATGGTCGCCTGGCGGCGGGGCTGTCAACCGGCGATGGGCTGTCTGGGGCTCTGCAGAAAAGGAAAAGGGGCGGGAGGCTCTTTTATGGCGGGTGTTTCTGGAGTTTACTCTGGGATATTCCAGAGAACGGGGAGGGATGTTGATGTTGGTTGCAGATCTTTGACGATCTCCAAAAAAGTCGGTAGGACTTTTGTTTGAGGGAGCCTCCCTCCAACGCATTTCGCGTCGAACTGAACGCACTATAGCACTTTGTGAAAACTTTCACAAGCCTCCTAAGCTCACTCTTTTCAAGGATTTGGGAAAACCGCGTGTCGACCGGCCGAGCGTTCGTTCGGTAAACGGCCGCACCCGCGGCGCCCGGTCCGTCGATCGCCGGCGGTCCCCCGCCCGAGCTGCTCTCGCCGGGTGATCAGGAGAGCCGGTGGCAGGTCTGGCTAGTCGTTCGAGACCAGGTGCCGGCGGGGTCGGATCGGGAAGAGGCTGCCGGGCTGGCGATTCGCCAGATCGTCGAAAGTCGCCTGTCCGGGCCCGGCCGCCGGCGGCGCCACGCCGGCCGCTGGGGCCACGAACGGGAAGTAGCCCCCCGCATAGACCGCGACCAGCGGCCCGCGGACCGCGACCGGCTCCGGCTGCGCCTCGGCCGCCCGGCTCAGCTCGGCGACGACGAGCGCCTCGATAGCGCGCGTGATGCGCTCCTGCCGGGCGTCCTCCCGTCGCCTCTCCTCCGCTTCCTGCTGTGTCCGGAGACGGCTGCCGTACTCGTCCCGCGACAGCCACTGATCTCCCCACAAGCGGTAGCCGCGGCGCCGCATGTAGTCGGCCTCCGGCAGCCACTCGCCGCTTTCGCGGTCCAGAATGTGACCGATCCGAGCCATCAACGGCCCCAGACCTTCCAGCCCGGGATCCACCTCGGCGGCGCGCAACAGGGACTCTCGCATGCCACTGGCATATCCGGCGCTGTCGGCCCACCGCGCCAGCTCGAGCAAGTCCACGGCGTCCGACGCAGCGCCGCGCAAGGCGCCCTCCCTTTCGCCGTACTCCTGCCACACCGACCGCGAGTGCTCCACCCGCGCCACGACCCGTTCGGGCAGCACGATCTCGCCATAGGGCAGGCGGATGCGTACCTCGCCGCGATCGCTCCTGGCGATTACATCCTCGAACCGGTTGCCGTTGACCAGATGGACGGTGTCGGCGACCGCCGGCGCCGCGAACGCCGCAAGGACAAGCAGGACTGCCGGACTGCGCATGATGGGACCCGATTCGGCTGCGCGCATCATACAGCACCGCCTCCCCGAGCCGCCCGCGGCGCCTCGCGGCACGCACTTTGCTAGTCTCGGAGCCCGTGAGAACCGATCCGCAGCGCCAGACGGCCAGGCAGGTCGCCGCCGCGATCCTGCTCGGGTTGGCGCCGCTCCTGCTGTTCGGAGGAGTCGAGACCCATCCCGGGCACGGCCCCGGAGAGGCGGAGACGCCGATCTTCATCGAGGCCAGCCACGCCGGACAGGCCGACCACTGGGAGGCCGTCGACTCGAGTCGCGCCAACCGGTGTCCGGACTGTCTGGCGCCGGCCCAACCCCTCGAGTTGGCGCCGGCGACGATCCCCCGGCACTCCAGCGCCGACACCGACTCGGCGCCGACCGAGAACGCCGGCGGGCGACCGGATTCCGGGGCCGGCCTCGCGCCGCGTCCACGGGCTCCTCCCGCTTTCTGAGCTGACCCAGGGGCCGCCGCGCATCGTGCGACGGCGGCCGGCCGCCTCGGGGGCGGCTCAGCCAGGAACTCGGAAAGGAGGAATGCCGTGGTTACAGAAGCGAAGCTACCAGCCACCGCCGTCCTGCTGCTGGCAGTCGGCCTGGCGGGACCGGTGGCCGCCAACCAGGAGGCCACGATCGACCAGATCCGCGCCGAGATCGCCGACCTGCGCCGCGACTACGAATCCCGGCTCGCCGGGCTCGAGCAGAGGCTGGCGAAGCTGGAGGCCGGGGCGGCCCCGGCGGCCGCGCCCCAGAGTGACCTCGAACGGCTGCGGCAAGCCGCCCGCGAGGCCGCCGGCGGCGCCTCGCCGGCGCCGGCCGGGGCCCGGGTCACCGCCCCGGCAACGATGGGTCGGGAGCGCAACCAGAACCGGCTGAACCCCGAGATCTCCTTTACCGGTACGGTGCTCGGAGTCACCGCGGACGCCGGCCGCGAGGAGTTCAGCCTGCAGGAGTTCGAGCTCGACCTGCAGTCCGCTCTGGACCCGTTCTCCCGCACCCGCTGGACGATCGCCTTCGGCGAGGAGGGCGTCGAGGTCGAGGAAGGCTACGTGCTCTACAACTCCCTGCCGGGAGGCCTCGAGCTGACCGCAGGCAAGTTCCGCCAGCGCTTCGGAACCCTCAACCGGCAGCACCTGCACGCGCTGCCCCAGAGCACCTACCCGCTGGTCCTCGAGACGCTCTTCGGCGAAGAGGGCCTGGCGCAGACCGGCCTTTCCCTCGGCTGGCTGCTCCCCAATCCCTGGGCGACCGCCAATCAGGTCGTCGTCCAGATCACTTCGGGCGAGAACGAGGCGGCCTTCGGCGGCGAGCTGTTCGACGATCTGGCGGTCCTGGCGCGGCTCGAGAACTTCTGGGAGCTTTCGGACGCCACCTACTTCGAGTGGGGCCTGTCCGGCATCACCGGCAAGACCGCCGACGGCGGCGACAGCCGCGTTCTGGGCACCGACCTCACGTTCAACTGGCAGCCGCCGGCGCGAGCCAAGTACCGCGCCCTGACCTGGCGCACCGAGCTGTTGCGCGCCCAGCGTGACGACGAGGCCGGCAACCGCCAGGACGCCTGGGGCGGCTATACCTATCTCGAGGGCTTGTGGCGCCAGAACCTGTGGGCCGGGCTGCGGCTCGACTGGGCCGAGGACCCGCTCGAGCCGCAGCGCCGGCGGCGCGGGGTGGTGCCCTACCTGACCTGGTGGCAGAGTGAGTTCGTCCGCCTGCGGGCCGAGTACGGCTTTCTGGAGGACCAGCTGTCCGACCAATCCGAGAGCCGTTTCGCCCTGCAGCTCACCTGGGCCGCCGGACCGCACAAACACGAGACCTATTGAAGAGGCCGGCG